>NZ_JBIQNC010000045.1:0-26703 GCF_044462705.1 Xenophilus sp. | reverse complement strand
GGCGTCGCGCGCCTTGATGGGCGGGCTGGGATGAGCTTCGCGACCCCTTCCATAGGGTTAACAGGCCCTAGCCTTCAGGGAGGAATCGGCCGGCGCGGCATCGGACTATCTTGCTGTCGCACACGAGCTCGAGGGGGTGCGACATGGCGAACGCGGACGACATGGCCTGGTTCAAGCGGAACTTCCACGGGCCGATGGCGCGGGCGGTGCGAGGCACGCCGATCACCGTCGACTTCCTCACCGCGCTGGCCTGCCAGGAGACGGGCGAGGTCTGGCCCCTGCTGCGCAGGAAGCTCACGGACGTGGACCGGGTGCTGACCCTGTGCGTGGGCGACACCATCGACCGGCGCTCCGCCTTCCCGGCGAGCCGGGCCGAGCTGCTGGCCGCGCCGCGCGGGCAGGAGATGTTCGCGATGGCCCGCCAGGCGCTGGTGGACATGGCCCGCTTCGTCAAGGGCTACGAAGCCGTGGCGAGGCAGCCGGCCAAGTACTGCCATGCCTTCGGCGTCTTCCAGGTGGACATCCAGCACTTCAGGAAGGACCCGGACTACTTCCTGGACCGGACATGGGCGAGCTTCGAAGGCACACTCGAACGCGCGATGGGCGTGCTGCGCTTCGCCCTGAAGAAGCGCGGCTTCGAGGGCTGCACCGCGCTGTCCGACCTGGAGCTGGCCACCGTCGGCATCGTCTACAACACCGGCGGCGTCCGCGCCTCGGCCGGGCTGAACCAGGGCTTCCGGCCGCCCGGCGGCACGTTCTACGGGCAGGCGCTGTTCGACCTCATCCGCCTGGCCCACACCGTGCCCGACCCCGGCGCCGCCGGCCCGATGCTGGCGGTGCCGCCGGCCGGCGAGGCGCTGGTCGCAGCGCCGTTGCCGGTGGGTGCGGGCGGCACGCCGATGAAGGTGACCGTGAGCGAAGGCATGCTGCGCCTGCGAAGCGCGCCGGAGATCAGCGACCCGCCGCAGAAGAACGTGGTGGCCCACCTGCCCGACGGGCATCCCGTGCGCGCGCACTCGGGGCCGCTCAAGGGCTTCTTCGGCATCGAGACCAGCTTCAAGGGCGCGCTGATCCGGGGCTTCGCCTCGGCCCGGTTCCTGGTGGCGGACGCGCCGGATGCGCCGATCGAACTCACGCGGCCGGCGCCGACGCCGCCGGCGGCCGGCATCGTGGCCGTCCACATGCCCGCGAAGGCCGGCCTCGTCACCCGCCGGCGCGACCCGGCCACCGCCCGCTCCGTCGACGAGAAGAACGCGCCCGGGCGCACCGGCACCACGCCCGACGAACTGCGCCGCGAGCTGGCCGCCATCGTGGCCTGGCTGGGCGTGGACAACCCGCAGTTCCTGCGCTACCGGCCCACGCGCACGGCCACCTTCTGCAACATCTACGCGCACGACTTCTGCCGGCTGGCGGGTGGGTACCTGCCGCGCGTGTGGTGGAGCAGCCCGGCGCTGCTGCGGCTGGCGGCGGGCGCGCAGGTCCGGCCGCTGCTGGGCGACACCATCGTCGAGATGCGGGCCAACGACCTGTTCCGCTGGCTGCGCGACTTCGGGGCCGACTTCGGCTGGCGCCAGGCCGGCACGCCGACCGAGCTGCAGGCCGAGGTGAACCAGGGCGCCGTCGGCGCCATCGTGGCGCGCCGCAAGGAGGAGGGCCGCTCCGGCCACATCGCGATGGTGGTGCCCGAGGCTGCCGCCCGGCCGGCCCGGCGCGACCGCGGCGGCGCCGTCACCGCGCCGCTGCAGAGCCAGGCCGGCGCCGACAACTTCCGGTACGGCACGGGCCGCGCGAACTGGTGGAACGGCGAGCAGTTCGCCGAGAGCGCGTTCTGGCTGCATGCCTAGGGCCTGCCGGCCCTAAGTGTCGATCTCCAGGTTGTCGATGAGCCGCGTGCTGCCGAGCCGGGCGGCGGCCAGCACCACCAGCGGTTCGCCGCCCGCCGGGGGCTGCAGGTCGGCGCGCCGGCGGATCGCCACGTAGTCAGGCTGCCAGCCGCGTGCCGCCAGCGCGGCGGCCGCCCGCGCCTCGATGGCGCCGAAGTCCCGCTCGCCCTCGCGCACGGCCTGGGCGACCGCGCGCAGGGCATCGGGCAGCTCGCGGGCCTGGATGCGTTCCTGCGGGCCGAGGTAGCCGTTGCGCGAGGACAGCGCCAGGCCGTCGGCGGCGCGCTCGGTCGGTGCGCCGACCACCTCGATCGGCAGCGCGAACTGCCGCACCATGTGGCGGACGACCATGAGCTGCTGGTAGTCCTTCATGCCGAACACCGCGAAGCGCGGCTGCACGCAGGCGAAGAGCTTCATCACCACCGTGCACACGCCGGTGAAGAAGCCCGGGCGGAACGCGCCTTCGAGCGTGTCGGCGAGCAGGGGATCGGGATGCACTTTGCAGGCCTGCGGCTCGGGGTAGAGCGCCTTCTCGTCCGGGGCGAAGAGCACGTCGCAGCCGGCCGCGCGCAGCTTCTCGCAGTCGCTGTCCCAGGTGCGCGGGTAGGTGTCGAAGTCCTCGTGCGGCAGGAACTGCAGCCGGTTCACGAAGATGCTGGCGACGCTGGCCTCGCCGAGCGACCTGGCCTGTCGGACCAGCGCCAGGTGGCCGTCGTGCAGGTTGCCCATCGTCGGGACGAAGGCGCTGCGGCGGCCGTCGCCGAGGAGGCCGCGCAGCTCGGGGATCGTTCTTGCGATCTGCATGGTGGAGTCGTTGCGTGGAAAGATGCGGCAGGCGCGCGCGGCGGCTACCAGGCGTGCATGCCGTCGTCGGGGAAGCTGCCGTCCTTCACCGCGAGCACGTAGGCCCGCAGCGCGTCCTCGATGCTGCCGGCGCCGGCCATGAAGTTGCGCACGAACTTCGGCGGCCTGCCCAGGTGGATGCCCAGCATGTCGTGCATCACCAGCACCTGGCCCGAGGTGCCGCGGCCCGCGCCGATGCCGATGGTGGCGCAGTGCGCAAGCTCGGCCGTGACCGCGCCGGCGAGGGCGGCCGGCACCATCTCGAGCACGAGCATCGCCGCGCCGGCGTCCTGCAGGGCGCGTGCGTCCTCGCGCAGGCGCACCGCCGAGGCCTCGTCGCGGCCCTGCACCCGGTAGCCGCCGAGCGCGTGAACCGTCTGCGGCGTCAGCCCGAGATGCCCGCACACCGGGATGCCCCGCTCGGTGAGGAAGCGCACCGTCTCCGCGGTCCAGCCGCCGCCCTCCAGCTTGACCATCTGCGCACCGGCCTGCATCAGCGCGGTGGCGCTGTGCAGGGCCTGCTCGCGCGATGCCTGGTAGCTGCCGAAGGGGAGGTCGGCGACCAGCCAGGCGGCGCCGCGCACGCGGCGCAGGCCGCGCGCCACGCTGTCGGTGTGGTGGCGCATCGCATCGAGCGACACGCCGACGGTGCTGTCCAGCCCCTGGCAGACCATGCCGAGCGAGTCGCCGACCAGGAGGCAGTCGATGCCGGCCGCATCGGCGACGGCGGCGAAGGTGGCGTCGTAGGCGGTCAGCATGGCGATCTTCTCGCCACGCGCATGCATGTCCGCCAGGCGCGCGAGGGTCACGGCCTTGCGCGGCGCGGCCGCGGCGCCGGGGGATCCGGCCGTCTCAGCGATCGACATGGCGGGGACTCAGATCGCCAGCGCCTGCGTGTCGGCGGTCTGGACCGGAATGCCGGAATGCACTTCCTTGACCCTGTTGGCCGCGTCCACGAACACCAGCCGCGGCCGGTGCGCGGCCACGCGATCCTCGCCGACCAGGCCGAAGGCCGCGATGATGAGCAGGTCGCCCACGCAGGCGCGCCGTGCGGCGGAGCCGTTGACCGAGACGATGCCGGAGCCGCGCTGCGCGCGGATCGCGTAGGTCACGAAGCGCTCGCCGTTGGTGACGTTCCAGACGTGGATCTGCTCGTTGTCGGCCAGGCCCGCCGCGTCGAGCAGGTCCTCGTCGATGGCGCAGGAGCCTTCGTAGTGGAGTTCGCAATCGGTCACCGACGCGCGGTGGATCTTGGACTTGAGCAGGGTGCGGAGCATGGGGGCAGCGTCCTCGGGGATGGAAACCGGGGTCAGGCGCCCAGCGGCGCGAGCAGGGTCGGCGCGGCGCGGGGCGCGGGATGCGGGTGGTCGAGGCGGTAGTGCAGCCCCCGGCTTTCGAGGCGGGAGCGCGCCGACTGCACGATGAGGTCGGCCACCTGCACCAGGTTGCGCAGCTCGACGAGGTCGCGCGTGACTTTCGCGCTCCCGTACAGGGCCTCGGTCTCGCGCCGCAGCTCGGCGATCCGGCCGGCGGCGTAATCCAGGTCGCCGCCGGTGCGCACGATGCCCACGCGCTCCCACATGAGGCGGCGCAGGCCGTCGAGGCGGTCCGCGATGCCGCGCGGATCGGCGGCATGCGCCGATGCGCTCCGCCAGGGCCGGGCGCCGGATGCGGTGCTGCCGCGCGTGCTTCCGATCTGCCGCGCCGCCGCGCGCGCGAACACCATGCATTCGACCAGCGAGTTGCTCGCGAGCCGGTTGGCGCCATGCAGCCCGGTGCAGGCGGTCTCGCCGACCGCGTAGAGGCCCGCCACGTCGGTGCGCCCCTGCAGGTCGGTGACGACGCCGCCGCAGGTGTAGTGGGCGGCGGGCACCACCGGGATCGGGTCGCGGGTGATGTCGATGCCGTACTGCGCACAGCGTGCCAGGATGTTGGGGAAGTGGTGGTGCAGGAAGTCCGCGCGCTGGTGCGAGATGTCGAGCAGCACGCAGTCGAGCCGGTGCTTCTTCATCTCGGCGTCGATCGCGCGCGCCACCACGTCGCGCGGCGCCAGCTCGGCGCGCGGGTCGTGCGCGGGCATGAAGCGCCGGCCGCCCGCGGATGCCGGCAGCCGGAGCACGCCGCCCTCGCCGCGGACCGCCTCGCTGATCAGGAAGGACTGCGCCTCGGGATGGCACAGCGAGGTCGGGTGGAACTGGATGAACTCCATGTTCGACACGCGGCAGCCCGCCCGCCATGCGGCCGCGATGCCGTCGCCGGTGGCGGTGCCGGGGTTGGTCGTGTGCAGGTAGACCCGGCCCGCGCCGCCGGTGGCGAGCACGGTCACCGGCGCGTGGAAGGCAACGACTTCGCCGGTGGATTCGTCCAGCGCGTAGGCGCCGGCACAGACGGGAGCGCCGTACGCCGTGCCGCTGCCCGCGATGAGGTCGGCCAGCGTGTGGTGCTCGAAGAAGCGGATGCCGGCCGAGCGCCGCGCGGCGTCGATCAGCGTGCGCTGCACCGCCGCGCCGGTGGCGTCCGCCGCATGCACGATGCGGCGCCGGCTGTGGCCGCCCTCGCGGGTGAGGTGCAGTTCGCCGCCTTCCAGCGAGAAGGGCACGCCCAGCTCGCGCAGCCAGGCGATGCAGCCGGGCGCGCCTTCGACCACCCGCCGCGTGGCCGGCAGGTCGCACAGGCCGGCGCCGGCCACCAGCGTGTCGTCGATGTGCGCGTCGATGCTGTCCTGCGCGTCGAGCACCGCGGCGATGCCGCCCTGCGCCCACTGGCTGGCGCCGTCGGACACGGCGCGCTTGGTGAGCACCGCGACGCGGTGCGTGGGCGCGAGGTGCAGGGCCGCGGTCAGGCCCGCGAGGCCGCTGCCGACGACCAGCACGTCGAAGGCGAGCGACGAGGCCATCGTCACGCCGCCCCGATGCCGGCCGTGATGCCCGGGGCCGTCCCGCCTGCCTTGAGCGCGGCCGTGAAATCGAGCATGCGCGCGATCGGCACCCGGGCGCGCTCGCCGACGGCGGCATCGACGTGCACCTCGTTCGCGCCGGTCTCCAGCGCGCGGACGACGCCCGCCAGGTCGTTCATCGCCATCCAGGGGCAGTGGGCGCAGCTCTTGCAGGTGGCGCCGTTGCCGGCGGTGGGCGCCGCGATGAAGGTCTTGTCCGGGTTGAGCGTGCGCAGCTTGTGCAGCAGGCCGGTGTCGGTGGCGACGATGAATTCACGCGCGTCCATGCGCGCCGCCGCCGACAGGATGGCGGCGGTGGAGCCCACCGCGTCCGCCAGGGCGATCACGTCGGGCGGCGACTCCGGATGCACGAGCACGCGGGCGCCGGGGTGCTCCTCCTTGAGCAGTTCGAGCTCCAGCGCCTTGAACTCGTCGTGCACGATGCAGGCGCCGTCCCAGCTCAGCAGGTCGGCGCCCGTCTCGCGGCGGATGTAGTCGCCCAGGTGGCGGTCCGGCGCCCAGAGGATCTTGCGGCCCTGCGCCGTGAGCGCGCGCACCACGTCGAGCGCGCAGCCCGAGGTCACCATCCAGTCGGCGCGGGCCTTCACGGCAGCGCTGGTGTTCGCGTAGACGAGCACGGTGCGGTCCGGATGCTGGTCGCAGAAGGCGGCGAACTCCTCCGCGGGGCAGCCCAGGTCGAGCGAGCAGGTCGCGTCCAGGTCGGGCATCAGCACGCGCTTGCCGGGCGAGAGGATCTTGGCCGTCTCGCCCATGAAGCGCACGCCGGCGACGACGAGCGTGCGCGCCGGATGGTCCCGGCCGAAGCGGGCCATCTCCAGCGAATCGGCCACCAGGCCGCCCGTTTCTTCCGCCAGGTCCTGCAGGTCGGGATGCACGTAGTAGTGCGCCACCAGCGCCGCCTGCTGCTGCACGAGCAGTTCGCGGATCCGCTCCTTGAGGCGGGCCCGCTCGGCGCGCGAGGGCTCGGGCGGGACGCGCGCCCAGGCATGGCGCGTGCTGCATGCACCGCCCGCCGCGCGCGGCGCGGGCTGCTCGAAATCGATGCTGACCAAGCCGTCCATCCCTCAGGCCCCTTCGAAGCGCATCGAGAAGTCGATCGCCTTCACGTCCTTGGTGAGTGCGCCGACCGAGATGCGGTCGACACCCGTCTCGGCCAGCGCGCGGACGGCCTCCAGGGTGACGCCGCCGGAGATCTCCAGCGTCGCGCGCGCGTCGCCCGCGGCATCGTTGATGCGGACGGCCTCGCGCAGCGTCGCCAGGTCCATGTTGTCCAGCAGCACCATGCGCGCGCCGTGGGCGAGCGCCTCGCCCAGCTGCGCCAGCGTCTCGACCTCGATCTCGATGAACTGCGCGGCGCTGCCGGCATGCCGCGCCGCCGCGAGCGCCTGGGCGATGCCGCCGGCGGCCGCGATGTGGTTCTCCTTGATCAGGATGGCGTCGTACAGGCCGATGCGGTGGTTGAGGCCGCCGCCGGTGCGCACGGCGTACTTCTGCGCCAGGCGAAGGCCCGGCAGCGTCTTGCGCGTGTCGACGATGCGTGCGCGCGTGCCCTCGACCGCGTCGACGTAGGCGGCGGTGCGCGTGGCGACGGCGCTGAGCAGCTGCAGGAAATTCAGCGCCGACCGCTCGGCGGTGAGCAGCGGCCGCGCGCGGCCTTCCAGCTCCAGGACGACCTCGCCTGCCGCGCACCGCTCGCCTTCGCGGCGGCGCCAGCGGATGCCGGCCTGCGGGTCCAGCGCGCGGATGACGGCATCGACCCAGGGCGCGCCGCACAGGACGGCCGGCTCGCGCAGGACGACCCGGGCGCGGGCCCGGGCCTCGGGCGGCACGAGCGCCGCAGTGAGGTCGCCGTTCCCGGCGTCTTCCTGGAGGGCGCGCTGCGCATCGGCCTGGGCGAGTTCGGGAACGGAAACCGGGGAGGAGACAGGGGAGGGCGAGGCGGGGGAACTGGACATCGGCGCGGAGCGGAAACCGGGGAGGCCGCCCATGCCTGCGGACAGGCGGGCAAAAAAAGTTGGCGGACTCTAGGCGTTCGGCAAAGCCGATCCAAAGACCGTTTTGTTATTTACGTTATGCGAACTGCCGCTAAAACGCCTTCTTCTTGCGGGAAACCGATTTCAATGCCGGTACGGGCGCGGAAAACCGGTCAACTCCCGGCCGGGCGGCGGCAGCTCGTTACACAAATGTGGCGGCAGCCCACCGGATGGCGCGCGAAGGCCTCGTCCCCCGGGGCGCTGCGCATAATGCCTTCCCCTTTTCCACCTGTTCCTCAAGGCATGGCCATCGTGAGACCGTTCCTCGTCAGCACCTTCCTCGCTTCCCTGGCCCTGGCCGGCGCCGTGCACGCCCAGCAGGCCGCGGCGCCCGTCACGCTGCCCAGCGGCCTCGTCTACCAGAGCGTCAAGGAGGGCACCGGCCCCAGCCCCGCCGCCACCGACACCGTGCGCGTGCACTACCGCGGCACTTTCCCCGACAGCGGCAAGGAGTTCGACAGCTCCTATTCGCGCAACGAGCCCACCGAGTTCCCGCTCAACCGTGTGATCCCCTGCTGGACCGAGGGCGTGCAGAAGATGAAGGTCGGCGGCAAGGCGAAGCTGGTGTGCCCGCCCGCCATCGCCTACGGCAGCCGCGGCGCGGGCGGGGTGATCCCGCCCAACGCGACGCTGAACTTCGAGATCGAGTTGCTCGCCATCAAGGGACGTTAAGGGGCGCTGACCGCCGCCGCGCCGGCGCGCCCGCGTCCCAGCGTGGTGGCGGCCGCCAGCGCTGCCGCCACCAGCGCGGCGCCCAGCAGCATCGCGCCCGGCACGCCGCTGCCGTCCACCACCCGGCCGCCCAGCGTGGCGCCGGAGGCGATCGCCACCTGGAAGGCCGTCACCAGCATCGCCTGGCCGGCCTCGGGCGCGTCGGGCAGCGAACGCAGCATCCAGCCCGTGGCTGCGCCCGGCACCATGCCGAAGGCCACGCCCCAGGCCAGCACCACCGCCGCGGCGGCCGCGAAGCCGCTGCCGGCCAGCGTGGAGGCCAGCAGGGCCAGGGCCAGCAGCGCGGTGGTCGCCATCATCCCGGCGCGCGCGCTGCGCGCCACGATCAGCCCGACCAGGAAGTTGCCGGCGAAGCCCGCCGCGCCGTAGGTGAGCAGCAGCGCCGTCACCTGCGTGGCCGAGAGCGCGAACACCTGCAGCAGCAGCGGCTTGAGGTAGGTGTAGGCCGCGAAGTGGCCCATGACCATCAGCACCACCGCGACCAGCACCGCGCGCGGCCGGGCGCGGCGCAGCGGCGTGAGCAGGTCGGCCGGGCGGATGGCGCGCGCCGGCGGCAGCGCCGGCAGCAGGCGCCACTGCGCCAGCAGCACCGCCAGCGTGAGCGCGGCCGAGGCGGCGAAGGCGAAGCGCCAGCCGGCCAGGCTGCCCAGCAGCGAGCCGGCCGGCACGCCCAGCACCGTGCTCACCGACACGCCCGCCAGCACCAGCGAGAGGGCGCGCGCCTGGGCGGCCGGCGACACCATCTGGCCGGCCACGCCGGGCGCGAAGGTCCAGAAGCCGCCCACGGCCGCGCCCAGCATCAGCCGGGCCAGCAGCATGGTCGCGAAGTCGGGCGCCAGCGCCGCGAGCAGGTTGGAGGCGAGCAGCAGCGCCGTCAGCGCCAGCATCACGGTGCGCCGGTCCAGCCGGCCGGCGGCCACGCTCAGCGCCGGGCCGGCCAGGGCGGCCAGCACGCCGGGCATGGTGACCATCAGCCCCGCCACGCCGTCGGACACCTGCAGGCCGCGCGCGATGTCGGTCAGCAGGCCGATGGGCATGAACTCGGTCGAGACCATCACGAAGGTGCCGACCGCCACCGCGCCGACGGCGGGCCAGGCGGCGCGGGCGTGCGGCGGTGCGGCGGCGGGGGATGCGGCGGCCGGCAGCGCGCCGTCGCAGGTGGGGCAGTGGGAAGGCATGGCGTTCCTGTTCTGTCGGGGAAAACGGGCCGAAGCAGCGAACGCCCGAGTGTGTCGGCCGGCGCGGGGCCGACCAAGCCACCCTGCGCCAGTGCAGTGTTTCGCTGGCGCTCACAATGAATGAATGCGCGAATTCGACCGCAAGACCCGGGATGCCCGGGTGCGGCGCGCTGCCTACAGTCCTTCCCATCGACTTCGAAAGGAAGGACCCCATGAACATGACGACCCGCTCCGAACTGCAGGCTGCCGCCACCGTCGCCGACCCGCGCTGGGCCGCGGTGGCCTCGCGCGATGCCGAGGCCGACGGCCGCTTCTTCTATTCCGTGCGCACCACCGGCGTGTACTGCCGTCCCTCGTGCGGCGCGCGCATGCCGCGGCCGGAGAACGTGGCCTTCCACGACACGGCCGCGGACGCCGAGCGCGCGGGCTTCCGCCCCTGCCGCCGCTGCCGGCCCGACGCGCTGGCGCCGGCGCAGCAGCAGGCCGAGCTGGTGGCCCGGCTGTGCCGCGAGATCGAGGCGGCCGAGCAGCCGCCCACGCTGGCGATGCTGGCCGAGCGCGCCGGCCTGAGCCCGTGGCACCTGCAGCGCACCTTCAAGGCCGTGACGGGCCTCACGCCGCGCGCCTGGGCCGCGGCGCAGCGCGGCCGGCGCGTGCGCGCGGCGCTCGAGCGCGGCGAGGGCCGCGTGACGGACGCGATCTACGACGCCGGCTACGGCGCGCCCAGCCGCTTCTACGAGGTCGCGGACGACCTGCTCGGCATGACGCCCGGCGCCTGGCGCGCCGGCGGCGAGGGCGCCGACATCCGCTTCGCCATCGGCCAATGCTCGCTGGGCGCGATCCTGGTGGCGCGCAGCGGGCGTGGCGTGTGCGCGATCGCGCTCGGCGACGACCCCGACGTGCTGGCGGCCGAACTGCAGGCGCGCTTTCCGCGGGCGCGGCTGATCGGCGGCGACGCCGACTTCGAGCGACTGGTGGCGCAGGTGGTGGGCCTGGTCGAGTCGCCCGGCCTGGGCACCGAGCTGCCGCTGGACGTGCGCGGCACCGCCTTCCAGCAGCGCGTGTGGCAGGCGCTGCGCGCGATCCCGCCGGGCCGCACCGCCAGCTACGCGGAGATCGCCGAGCGCATCGGTTCCCCCTCGGCCACGCGCGCGGTGGCGCAGGCCTGCGCGGCCAACCCGCTGGCGGTGGCGATCCCCTGCCACCGGGTGGTGCGGCGCGACGGCGGCCTCTCGGGCTACCGCTGGGGCGTGGAGCGCAAGCAGGCGCTGCTGGACCGCGAGGGCGCCGCACGATGAGCGACGAGGCCGCGGCGCAGCGCGTGCAGCGGCGGCTGGCGGCGGTCGACTGGGACGGCGTCGAGCGCGCGCTCGATGCCGAGGGGCATGGGCTGATCCCGTTGCTGCTCACGCCCGACGAGTGCCGCGCGGCGGCGGCGCTCTATGCGCAGCCGGCGCAGTTCCGCAGCCGCGTCGTGATGGCGCGCCACGGCTTCGGCCAGGGCGAGTACCAGTACTTCGCCTACCCGCTGCCGCCGGCGGTGGCAGCCCTGCGCGGCGCGCTGTACGCGCGGCTCGCGCCCCTGGCCAACCGATGGCAGGCGGCGCTGGGCCTGCCGGCGCGCTTTCCGCCGGCGCATGCCGACTTCATCGCCCGCTGCCACGCGGCCGGCCAGCCGCGGCCCACGCCGCTGTTGCTGCGCTACCGCGAGGGCGACTACAACTGCCTGCACCAGGACCTGTACGGCGACGAGGTCTTCCCGCTGCAGGTGGTGGTGCTGCTGTCGGCGCCGGGGCGCGATTTCGAGGGCGGCGAACTGGTGCTGACCGAGCAGCGCCCGCGCATGCAGTCGCGGCCCATGGTGTTGCCGCTGCAGCAGGGCGATGCGGCCGTGATCGCGGTGCACCACCGGCCGGTGCAGGGCGCGCGCGGTGCCTACCGCGTCAACCTGCGGCACGGCGTGAGCCGCGTGCGGCGCGGCGAGCGCCACACGCTGGGCCTCAGCTTCCACGACGCCGCGTGACGCCATGACGGCCGACCTGTTCGACGCCGAGTCCGCCGCGCCGCTGGCGCTGGAGCCCGGCGCGTGGGTGCTGCGCGGCTTCGCGCTGCCCCGCGCCGAGGCGCTGCGCGGCGCACTGCAGGCGGTGACGGCCGATGCCCCGCTGCGCCACCTCGTCACGCCCGGCGGCAAGCCCATGTCGGTGGCGACGACCAACTGCGGCGCGCTCGGCTGGGTGAGCGACCGCGCGGGCTACCGCTACACCGCCTGCGATCCGCTGGGCGGCCGCGCCTGGCCGGCGATGCCGCCGTCCTTTCTGGCGCTGGCCGCCGACGCCGCGGCGCGCGCCGGCTTCGGCGGCTTCGCGCCCGACGCCTGCCTGATCAACCGCTACGTGCCCGGCGCCCGGCTCACGCTGCACCAGGACCGCGACGAGCGGCGCATGGACCAGCCCATCGTCTCGGTCTCGCTCGGGTTGCCGGCGGTCTTCCTGTGGGGCGGGCCGAAGCGGTCGGACCGCGCGCGGCGCGTGCCGCTGGTGCACGGCGACGTGGTCGTGTGGGGCGGGCCGGCGCGGCTGCACCACCACGGCGTGCTGCCGCTGGCCGAGGGCGAGCACCCCTTCATGGGCGCGTGCCGCATCAACCTGACCTTCCGCTGCGCGGGCTGAGCGGGCGCCTCAGAGCTGGAAGGCCAGCGTCAGCAGCAGCCCTTCCGCCAGATCGCGCATCAGCCCGGGCCGGCGCGGGCGGTAGGCCTCGCCGGCCGAGGCTGTGCGCTCGACCCACTGCGCCAGCCAGTCGATCTGCACCGGGTCGTAGAACACCACCGCCGCCTCGTGGTTGAGCAGCAGGCTGCGCTGGTCGAGGTTGATCGAGCCGCACAGGGCGAGGTCGTGGTCCACCACCACGGCCTTGGCGTGCGCCATGAAGGGCAGCATGCGGAAGGCCACGCCGGCGCGCGCCAGGTCGCGCATGGCGCGGCTGCGCACGAAGTCGGCCAGGCGGTGGTTGGAGCGCCGCGGCATCGCGATCGTGACCTGCACGCCGCGCCGGGCCGCCAGCCGCAGCGCATCGCGCAGGCCGTCGCCGGGCACGAAGTAGGGCGTGATCGCGAGGATGCGCTGCTCGGCGCGGAAGCAGGCGCCGATCAGCAGCGCCGCGGCGGTGTCCTCGGTCTGGTCCGGCCCGCTGGGCAGGAACTGGGCGAGCGCGCCGCCCGGCACGGCCGGCAGCGAGGCCACCGGCCGCGGCGGCTCCCGCGTCACCGAGGTCCAGTCCTGCTCGAACTGGCGCGCCGCCGCCGCGGCCACGTCGCCGCGGATGTCGAAGGACAGGTCGCGCCACGGCTCGGGATGCGCCGCGTTGCCGCAGAAGTACTCGCCCGCCAGGTTGCGCCCGCCGCTCCACAGCCAGGTGTCGTCGGCGATGGTGAACTTGCGGTGGTTGCGCAGGTTGCGCGGCCCGCTGCGGTGCAGCCCGAAGATCGGGCGGAACACCTTGACCTGCCCGCCGGCGGCGCGCAGCGCCTCGAAGTGCCGCTGCGGCAGTTGCAGCGCGCCGAAGCCGTCGAGCAGCACGCGCACCCGCACCCCGGCCCGCGCCCGCGCCGCCATGCGCTCGATGGCCTCGCTGCCCAGCGCGTCGTCGCCGATGATGAAGGTGCACACGTCCAGCGTGCGGCGGGCGCCGTCGATCACCGCCCACAGCGCCGCGCGCGCGTCCACGCCGTCGGCATGCAGCCGCACCGCGCAGGCAGACGGGGCGGCGAGGCCGAAGGCGTCGATCAGCTCGGCCGCCCAGTGCGGCGCCGGCCCGCTGCGCGCCGCCCGCGGCGTTCCTGCCGGGCGCAGCTTGCGCCGGCCGAACATCAGGTACATGGGCAGCGCGACGTAGGGCATCAGCAGCATGCCCATCACCCAGGCGATGGCGGCGGTGGGCGCCCGCTGCTCGCGCCGTCCGCGGGTGGTCAGCACATACACCAGCAGCGCGAGCACCACCGCGAGGAAGTGCTGCGAGATGCTGGGCAGCCAGGAAGCGAAGGAATGGAACATGCGAGGCCGGAGCTTCGCACAGCCTCGCCGTGGTCCGCGCGCAAGCCCCGGGGTGCCGGCGGGGCGCTCGCGCGCCGCCGGGCGGGTTGCCTCAGCGTGCCGGCGGCGGTGCGGCGCGTGCCGCGCGGGCGCGGGCCAGGGCGGCTTCCACCACGCTGCGCTTGCGCGCCTGGGCGTCGGCCTCGCCGGCGGCGGCGTCGGGCGCGTCGTCCGGCAGGTCCAGCCGGCGCCGTGCGCGGTGGGCGGCGTAGCGCGTGCGGGCTTCCTGCGCCTGCGCCGCGGACCAGGCCGCCCAGCCGGTCCTGCCGGGGGTGGCCGGCTCCAGGCCGATGCAGTCCACCGGGCACACGGGGATGCACAGCTCGCAGCCGGTGCAGTGCGCCTCGACGACGGTGTGCATGCGCTTGTGGATGCCGACGATGGCATCAGTGGGGCAGGCGTCCAGGCACTTGGTGCAGCCGATGCACCAGGCCTCGTCGATGACGGCCAGGCTGCGCGGGCCTTCGGTGCCGAAGGCCGGGTCCAGCGGGCGCGGCGCCTGGCCGGTGAGGGCCGCCAGCCGGCGCACGCCTTCCTCGCCGCCCGGCGGGCACTGGTCGATGCCGGCCTCGCCGCGGGCGATGGCCTGCGCGTAGCCGGCGCAGTCGGGCCAGCCGCAGCGCGTGCACTGCGTCTGGGGCAGGGCGTCGAGCAGTCGGTCGGCCAGGGTGTTCATCGGGGCGGCGGGGGCGGGCCGGATGGCCCGCAGGGACTCGTCAGGCGCGCGGGCGTTTGCCGCGGCCGGGAGCGGCCACCGGCGCCGCGGAAGGGCGGCGCGCGGCGCGCTTGCGCGCGGCGGCAGGCGCCTTCGACGCCACCGCGCGGGGGGTGGCCGCGGGCTTGCCGGCGCGCGCGGGCGCATGGATCGTGTCTTCC
Organism: Xenophilus sp.; assembly: GCF_044462705.1. NCBI lineage: Bacteria > Pseudomonadati > Pseudomonadota > Betaproteobacteria > Burkholderiales > Comamonadaceae > Xenophilus > Xenophilus sp. The sequence goes on along the minus strand of NZ_JBIQNC010000045.1, from coordinate 12,108 downwards.
GCCGACACGCCGCCGCGGCGCGTCGGCCGGGTCTGCGGCGCATCGTGCGCGGCGATGAAGTCGCGCACCTGCGGGTACACGCGCTCGCGCCAGCGGCGGCCGCTGAAGATGCCGTAGTGGCCCGCGCCCTGCACCTCCAGGTGGTGGCGCTTGTCCGCCGGGATGCCCGTGCACAGCTCGTGCGCCGCCTTGGTCTGGCCCGAGCCGGAGATGTCGTCCAGTTCGCCTTCGACCGTGAGCAGCGCGCTGGCGTGGATGTCCTGCGGCCGCACCAGTTCGACCTGGCCTTCGGGGCTCTTCACTTCCCAGGTGCCGTGGACGAGGTTGAACTCCTGGAACACCGTGCGGATGGTCTCCAGGTAGTAGTCCGCGTCCATGTCGAGCACGGCGTTGTATTCGTCGTAGAACTTGCGGTGCGCCTCGGCGCTGGCGTCGTCGCCGCGGATCAGGTTCTTGAAGTAGTCGTAGTGGCTGGTCGCGTGGCGGTCGGGGTTCATCGCCACGAAGCCGGTGTGCTGCAGGAAGCCGGGGTAGACCCTGCGCCCCTCGCCGGGGAAGCCCTGCGGCACGCGGTAGATGACGTTGTTCTCGAACCACTCGAAGCTCTTGTTCGTCGCCAGGTTGTTCACCGAGGTGGGCGACTTGCGGGCGTCGATGGGGCCGCCCATCATGGTCATGGTCAGCGGCACCTGCTCGCCGCGGCTGGCCATCAGCGAGATGGCCGCCAGCACCGGCACGGTGGGCTGGCACACGCTCATCACGTGGCAGTTGCCGTACTCGGACTGCAGGTGGCGGATGAAGTCCTGCACGTAGTTGACGTAGTCGTCCAGGTGGAACTCGCCCTCGGCCAGCGGCACCAGCCGGGCGTTCTTCCAGTCGGTGATGTAGACCTTGTGGCCCTGCAGCATGGTGCGCACCGTGTCGCGCAGCAGCGTGGCGTAGTGGCCCGACAGCGGCGCCACGATCAGCACCACCGGCTGGCCCTTGAGCGTCTCCAGCACCCGCTCGTCGTCGGTGAAGCGCTTGAAGCGGCGCAACTGGCAGAAGGGCTTGTCGATCTCGACGATCTCGTGGATCACCACGTCGGTGCCGTCGACGTTGACCGTCTTGATCTCGAACTCGGGCTTCTCGTAGTCCTTGCCCAGGCGGTAGAGCAGGTCGTACCCGGCGGCCACGCGCTGGGCCATAGGCAGTTGCCTGAACATGGCGCCGGAGGTGAAGAGCTTGGAGGCAGCCTGCGCGAAGTCGGCGAAGGGCTCCATCAGCGAGCGTTGTGTTTCGTAGAGTTGGTACAGCATCGGGGGCGGAGCAGCAGTTTCGCTGCAGTGCAATATAACGCCGCGCCTTGAAGGCGCGATCCGCACAAGTACCGTTGGCGACCCTTCAGCGTCGGTCCAGTGGCTTTCAGATGTGAAAAATTTCACATCTTTGGTGCCTCCGGGCGCGTGAAGCGGGCTACGAGGGGCACAGGCCGCGCACCAGCACCGGCGGTGCAGCCTGCGCCGCCGCCGTGTCGAGCACCGTGAGCCAGGGCCAGCGGCGCCGGTAGTCGGCCGCCTTGGCGGCATAGAGTCGCGCATCGGGGCAGCGGCGGTTGGGCCGCAGCACGCCCCGCAGGAGGCCGTCCAGCCCGTCGGGTGCGTACAGCGTCAGGCCGCCGGCGCCGGCCTGCAGGCCGACACAGGTGCCGTCCACCAGGAAACGGTCGATGCCTTCCGTCGAACTGCGCAGCGGGCTGTAAGGCGCCCCGAAGTACGCCTCGTACCAGGTGTGGACGCGGGCCTGGTTCTTCGCTTCCAGCGTCACGCCCAGGTCGGCGCAGGCCGCCTGCACGCGGCTGCCGATGGCCGCCTCGGCCCCGGCCGACAGGTCGGCGGCGTCGAAGTAGAAGAGGTCGTAGTCGCGGATGCCCTCGGCCGCCGGCCGGCCGCTGCGCAGGTTCCACACCGTCTGGAACAGGCAGCCGGCCACCAGCCAGGCGTCGGGCAGCCCGAGGGCCGGGAGGCGCTCCAGGATGGCGCGGTTGGCCGGGTTGGCCAGCGCCAGGTCGACAAAAAGCCGGGCCGGCGAAGGCTCGCCGCCCGGCTCGTCGAACGAATCGAGGGGATCAGCCAACGACCTTGGCGATCGCCTGGCAGACGTGGTCGATGTTCTTGCTGTTGAGCGCCGCCACGCACATGCGGCCGGTGTCGGTGCCGTAGACGCCGAACTCGTTGCGCAGGCGCACCATCTGGTCCTTGGTCAGGCCGGAGTAGCTGAACATGCCGATCTGCTCGGTGATGAAGCCCATGTCCTGCTTCACGCCGGCCGCCTTCAGGCCCTCGACCAGCTTCTGGCGCATGGCCTTGATGCGCACGCGCATCTCGCCCAGCTCCTTCTCCCACAGGGCGCGCAGCTCGGGGTTGCCGAGCACCGCCGCCACCACCGCGCCGCCGTGCGTCGGCGGGTTGCTGTAGTTGGTGCGGATCATGATCTTCAGCTGCGACAGCACGCGTGCTGCCTCGTCCTTGTTCTCGCACAGCACCGACAGGGCGCCGACGCGCTCGCCGTACAGGCTGAAGCTCTTGGAGAAGGAGGTGGAGACGAAGAAGTCCAGGCCGGCGGCGACGAACTTGCCGATGACGGCGCCGTCCTCCTGGATGCCGTGGCCGAAGCCCTGGTAGGCCATGTCGAGGAAGGCGGTGAGCTTCCTGGCCTTGACGGCCTCGACCACCTGGTCCCACTGGGCGGGCGTGATGTCGTAGCCGGTCGGGTTGTGGCAGCAGGCGTGCAGCACGACGATGGTGCCGGCGGGCGCGGCGTTCAGCGCGGCCAGCATGCCCTCGAAGTTCACGCCGCGCTTGGCGGCGTCGTAGTAGGGGTAGGTCTCGACCGGGAAGCCGGCCTGGGTGAACAGGGCGCGGTGGTTCTCCCAGCTCGGGTCGCTGATCAGCACCGTGGCGCCGGGCGTCAGCTTCTTCAGGAAGTCGGCGCCGATCTTCAGGCCGCCGGTGCCGCCCAGGCCCTGCACGGTGGCGACGCGGCCGGACTTGACCGGCTCGCTGTCGGCGCCGAAGACCAGGGCCTTGACGGCTGCGTCGTAGGCGGCGATGCCGTCGATCGGCAGGTAGCCGCGGGCGCTGGGTGCCTTCATCATGTCGGCCTCGGCCTTCTTCACGCATTCCAGCAGCGGCAGCTTGCCGTTGTCGTCGTAGTACACGCCCACGCCCAGATTGACCTTCTGCGGGTTCGTATCGGCGGCGAATTGTTCGTTCAGGCCCAGGATCGGGTCGCGCGGCGCCATTTCGACGGCGGTGAAGAGAGACATGTTGGAAAGCGTCCTTGGAAGGGAGGGGATGCCCGGGAGGCCCCAGGGCTTGGGCTGCCGGCTGGCCTGCGGTAGGCTGGCGGGTTCCGTTGAATTTTACCGGCCGGCCCGCACCTGCACCGCTTCCGCCCATGCCCGAAGTGCCTGAATCCATGCCCGACAAGATCCCCGCGAAGGGCGAGTTCGTCTCCTTCCCCGACTCCCCCTTCCAGCTCTTCCAGCCGTACCCGCCGGCCGGCGACCAGCCCAAGGCCATCGCCCAGCTGGTGGAGGGCGTGAACGACGGCGAGGTGTTCCAGACCCTGCTGGGCGTGACCGGCTCGGGCAAGACCTTCACCATGGCCAACGTGATCGCCCGCCTGGGCCGCCCGGCCATCGTGTTCGCGCCCAACAAGACGCTGGCGGCGCAGCTCTACAGCGAGTTCCGCGAGTTCTTCCCGAAGAATGCGGTGGAGTACTTCGTCAGCTACTACGACTACTACCAGCCCGAGGCCTACGTGCCGCAGCGCGACCTGTTCATCGAGAAGGACTCGTCCATCAACGAGCACATCGAGCAGATGCGCCTGTCGGCCACCAAGAGCGTGCTGGAGCGGCGCGACGTGGTGATCGTGGCCACGGTGAGCGCCATCTACGGCATCGGCACGCCCGAGGACTACATGGAGATGCGGCTGATCATGCGGGTGGGCGACAAGGTCGGCCAGCGCGACCTGATCGGCCGGCTGATCCGCATGCAGTACACCCGCAACGAGCAGGACTTCGCGCGCGGCACCTTCCGCGTGCGCGGCGACGTGATCGACGTGTTCCCGGCCGAGCACAGCGAGCTGGCCATCCGCATCGAGCTGTTCGACGACGAGATCGAGACGCTGTCGCTGTTCGACCCGCTCACCGGCCGCATCCGCCAGAAGGTGCCGCGCTTCACCGTCTACCCCTCCAGCCACTACGTCACGCCGCGCGACAAGACGCTGCGCGCGGTCGAGACCATCAAATTGGAGCTGGATGCGCGCCTGAAGGAACTGGTGGCCGCCGGCAAGCTGGTGGAAGCGCAGCGCCTGGAGCAGCGCACCCGCTTCGACCTGGAGATGCTCGCCGAGATCGGCCACTGCAAGGGCATCGAGAACTACACGCGGCACCTCTCGGGCGCTGCGCCGGGCGACCCGCCGCCCACGCTGACCGACTACCTGCCCAAGGACGCGATCATGTTCCTGGATGAGAGCCACCAGATGATCGGCCAGCTCTCGGCCATGTACAACGGCGACCGGGCACGCAAGACCACGCTGGTGGAATATGGCTTTCGCCTGCCCTCGGCGCTGGACAACCGCCCGCTGAAGTTCGAAGAGTTCGAGCGCCGCATGCGCCAGTGCATCTTCGTCTCGGCCACGCCGGCGGCCTACGAGCAGGAACATGCCGGCCAGGTGGTCGAGCAGTTGGTGCGCCCCACCGGCCTGATCGACCCGGAGGTGGAGGTGCGCCCCGCCACCCACCAGGTGGACGACGTGCTGCAGGAGATCCGCATCCGCGTGGAGAAGAACGAGCGCGTGCTGATCACCACGCTGACCAAGCGCATGGCCGAGCAGCTCACCGAGTACCTGGGCGACAACGGCGTGAAGGTGCGCTACCTGCACAGCGACGTGGACACGGTGGAGCGGGTCGAGATCATCCGCGACCTGCGCCTGGGCGCCTTCGACGTGCTGGTGGGCATCAACCTGCTGCGCGAGGGGCTGGACATCCCGGAGGTGTCGCTGGTGGCCATCCTCGATGCCGACAAGGAGGGGTTCCTCCGCGCCGAGCGCAGCCTGATCCAGACCATCGGCCGGGCGGCGCGCAACCTGCACGGCAAGGCCATCCTCTACGCCGACAACGTCACCGAGTCGATGAAGAAGGCGATGGGCGAGACCGAGCGGCGCCGCATCAAGCAGATCGAGTTCAACGAGGCCCACGGCATCACGCCGCGCAGCATCGTCAAGCAGGTGCGCGAGCTGATCGACGGCGTCTACAGCGAGAAGTCCGGCAAGGAGGCGATCCAGCGCGAACTGGAGCGGGCCAAGGTCGAAGACATGAGCGAGAAGGACGTCGCCAAGGAGATCAAGCGCCTGGAAAAGCAGATGCTGGAGCACGCCCGCAACCTGGAGTTCGAGAAGGCGGCCCGCGTGCGCGATCAATTGGCGCTGCTGCGCGAGCAGGCTTTCGGGGCAGCGGGCAGCGACAACATCGCGGTGCTGCCCGCGGGCGGGCAAAGGGCCTGAGCGGACCGATAGACGCCCTCCATCGACCCCATCGGGTTTACCCGAGCATGGTCTGGGGTTTTCTGCTAAACTTGAGCGAAATACTCAACAACAGAAGAACTTCGCGATGAAGGGCCGGCTCCCACCCCTTGATGGGGATCGGCCGGGCAGGGCGGAGACGATGCCACTCCGGAAGATGGTCTCCAGGGTGTCATTTCCACGGTAAGCACTTCGAAAGGAGCTTGCGATGCGTCTGACGACCAAGGGCCGTTTTGCGGTCACCGCCATGATCGACCTGGCCCTGCGCCAGAACACGGGGCCGGTCACGCTGGCCGCGATCAGCCAGCGCCAGCAGATCTCGCTGTCGTATCTCGAACAGCTGTTCGGCAAGCTGCGCCGGCATGAGCTGGTGGAGTCCACCCGCGGGCCGGGCGGCGGCTATTCCCTCGGCCGCAAGGCCTCGGACATCACCGTCGCCGACATCATCGTCTCGGTGGACGAGCCGATCGACGCCACCCAGTGCGGCGGCAAGGAAAACTGCCTGGGCGAGGCCGGCCGCTGCATGACGCACGAGCTGTGGGCTTCGCTGAACCAGAAGATGGTGGAGTTCCTCGACTCGGTCACCCTGCAGAAGCTGGTGGACGACCAGATCGCCAAGGGCGTGCAAATCGAGAGCAAGCCGACGCCCAAGCGGGCGATCTCCAGCCAGCCGGTGGTCAAGCCGATCCGCGTGAACGCGCCCAACTCGGTGTTCGCGCTGGGCAGCGCCCTGGCCAAGACCTGACCGACGGACTTCTGAAAGCGGCGGGCCCCCGAGGGCCGCGCCAGAACAACGACGACCCCCACGCCCCGACGAGCAAGCCATGGATGTGACTCCCCATTTCCCGATCTACCTCGACTACGGCGCCACCACGCCGGTCGATCCCCGCGTGGTCGACGCCATGATCCCGTGGCTGCGCGAGCACTTCGGCAACCCCGCCTCGCGCAGCCATGCCTGGGGCTGGGAGGCGGAGGAGGCGGTCGAGAAGGCGCGCGCCCAGGTGGCCGAGCTGATCGGCGCCGACCCGCGCGAGATCATCTGGACCTCCGGCGCCACCGAGTCCGACAACCTGGCGATCAAGGGCGCGGCGCAGTTCTACAAGGGCAAGGGCAAGCACCTCATCACCGTCAAGACCGAGCACAAGGCCGTGCTGGACGTGATGCGCGAGCTGGAGCGCCAGGGCTTCGAGGTGACGTATCTCGACGTGCAGGAGAACGGCCTGCTCGACCTGGAGAAGTTCAAGGCTGCGATCCGCCCCGACACCATCCTGGCCAGCGTGATGTTCGTGAACAACGAGATCGGCGTGATCCAGGACATCCCGGCGCTGGGCGCCATCTGCCGCGAGAAGGGCGTGATCTTCCACGTCGACGCGGCGCAGGCCACAGGCAAGGTCGAGATCGACGTCAAGACGCTGCCGGTCGACCTGATGAGCCTGGCCTCGCACAAGACCTACGGCCCCAAGGGCATCGGCGCGCTGTACGTGCGCCGCAAGCCGCGCGTGCGCATCGAGGCGCAGATGCACGGCGGCGGCCACGAGCGCGGCATGCGCTCGGGCACGCTGCCCACCCACCAGATCGTGGGCATGGGCGAGGCCTTCCGCATCGCCAGGGAAGAGATGCCGCAGGACCTCGCCAAGGCGCGCGCACTGCAGCAGCGGCTGCTGGACGGCCTGAAGGACATCGAGCAGGTGTTCATCAACGGCGACCTCACGCACCGCGTGCCGCACAACCTGAACATGAGCTTCAACTTCGTCGAGGGCGAGTCGCTGATCATGGGCATCAAGGGGCTGGCGGTGTCGTCCGGCTCGGCCTGCACCTCGGCCAGCCTGGAGCCCAGCTACGTGCTGCGCGCGCTCGGCCGCAGCGACGAGCTGGCCCACAGCAGCCTGCGCATGACCATCGGCCGCTTCACGACCGAGGAAGAGATCGACACGGCCGTCTCGGCCATCCGCCACAACGTCGCCAAGCTGCGCGAGCTGAGCCCGCTGTGGGAGATGTACCAGGACGGCGTGGACCTGAACTCCATCCAGTGGTCCGCCCACTGAACCGAATCGCACCAGAACAAGAGGTAACCCCATGGCTTATTCCCAGAAGGTCATCGACCACTACGAGAACCCCCGCAACGTCGGCTCCTTCGACAAGGGCGACGAGACCGTCGGCACCGGCATGGTGGGTGCGCCCGCCTGCGGCGACGTGATGAAGCTGCAGATCAAGGTCAACCCCGACACGGGCGTGATCGAGGACGCACGCTTCAAGACCTACGGCTGCGGCTCGGCCATCGCGTCGAGCTCGCTGGTGACCGAGTGGGTCAAGGGCAAGACGCTGGACGAGGCGGCGCAGTTGAAAAACGCGCAGATCGCCGAGGAACTGGCGCTGCCGCCGGTGAAGATCCACTGCTCGATCCTGGCCGAGGACGCCATCAAGGCCGCCGTCAACGACTACAAGGCCAAGCACGGCGCCAAGGCCGCCGCCGATGTCCACTGAAGGGCCGCGCACCGACATGGCCGTCACGCTGACCGAAGCCGCTGCCCGCCACGTCAACCGCTACCTCGCCAAGCGAGGCAAGGGGCTGGGCGTGCGCCTGGGCGTCAAGACGACCGGCTGCTCGGGCCTGGCCTACAAGCTGGAGTACGTGGACGAGGTCGCGCCCGAGGACGTGGTGTTCGAGGACCATGGCGTGAAAGTCATGATCGACCCGAAGAGCCTGGCCTACATCGACGGCACCGAACTGGATTTCGTGCGCGAGGGGTTGAACGAGGGCTTCCGCTTCAACAACCCCAACGAGCGCGACCGCTGCGGCTGCGGCGAGAGCTTCAGGATCTGAACACCGGCTGCCTCGTCGTGCCAGCCGCCGCGCTCCGGCGGCTTTTTATCGTCGGGGCGCCCGACCGTTTCGCATGCAACTGACCGACACCGATTTCGCGCTGTTTGGCGTCCCGCCCACCTTCGCGCAGGACCGCGCCACGCTGGACGCGCGCTGGAAGGAACTGCAGCGCGAGGCGCATCCCGACCGCTTCGCGGCCCAGGGCCCGGCGGCGCAGCGGCTGGCGATGCAGTGGTCGGTGCGCATCAACGAGGCCTATCAGCGGCTGAAGGACCCGCTCAGGCGCGCCGCCTACCTGTGCGAGCTGAACGGCGCGCCGGTCGACGCGGAGCGCAACACCGCCATGCCGCCGGAGTTCCTGGTGCAGCAGATGGAATGGCGCGAGGCGCTGGAGGATGCCGGCGATCTGGCCGCGCTGGAGGCGCTGCAGGTCCAGGTCGATGCGGCCCGCGCCCGCGCCCTCTCGTCGCTGGACTGGCTGATCGACGAGAAGGGCGACTACCCCGGCGCGGCGCAGCAGGTCAGAGCCCTCATGTTCATCGAGCGATTCGCCGACGAGGCCGACGCGGCTTTCGACCGCTTGGGACAATAGGCGCTTCCCATGGCACTTCTCCAGATCTCCGAACCCGGCCAGGCGCCGGACCCGCACCAGCGCCGCATCGCCGTCGGCATCGACCTGGGCACCACGCACTCGCTGGTGGCCGCCGTGCGCAACGGCGTGGCGGAGTGCCTGCCCGACGACCAGGGCAGGGTGCTGCTGCCTTCGGCCGTGCGCTACCTCGGCCAGGACCGCCGGCAGATCGGCCACGAGGCCCTGGCGGCCCGCGCGCAGGACCCGGCCAACACCATCACCTCGGTCAAGCGCCTGATGGGGCGCGGCCTGGCCGACATCGCGCACCAGGAAGCGATGCCCTATGCGCTGGCGGACGAGGGCGGCATGGTGCAGGTGCGCACCGCGGCCGGCCTGAAGTCGCCGGTCGAGGTCAGCGCCGAGATCCTGGCGACCCTGCGCTACCGCGCCGAGGACACCTTCGACAGCGACCTGCACGGCGCCGTCATCACCGTGCCCGCCTACTTCGACGAAGGCCAGCGCCAGGCCACCAAGGACGCGGCGCAACTTGCCGGCCTGAATGTGCTGCGCCTCATCAGCGAGCCGACGGCCGCCGCCATCGCCTACGGGCTGGACAACGCGAGCGAGGGCGTCTACGCCGTCTACGACCTGGGTGGCGGCACTTTCGACATCTCCATCCTGCGGCTGACGCAGGGCGTGTTCGAGGTCATTGCCACCGGCGGCGACTCCGCGCTGGGCGGCGACGACTACGACCACGCGCTGGCCGAGGCCGTGCTCGCCCAGACCGGCGCCACGCCGCGCAGCGGCGAGGACCGGGCCGCGCTGCTGGTGGCGGCGCGGGCCGCCAAGGAGGCGCTGAGTGACGACGAATCCACCGAGTTCAGCGCCCGCCTGGGGGACGCGGACCTGCGCTGCACCGTCACGCGCGCACAGTTCGACGAGGCCACCCGGCCCCTGACCGACCGCACCCTGGCCGCCGCCCGCAAGGCGCTGCGCGATGCGCGCCTGAAGCCCGAGGACCTGCAGGGCATCGTGCTCGTCGGCGGCGCCACGCGCATGCCGCAGATCCGCCGCGCGGTGGCGCAGTTCTTCGGCCGCGAGCCGCTGGTCAACCTCGACCCCGACCAGGTGGTGGCGTTGGGCGCCGCCGTCCAGGCCAACCAGCTCGCCGGCAACGACAACGCCGGCAACCTGCTGCTGCTGGACGTGATCCCGCTCTCGCTCGGCCTGGAGACGATGGGCGGGCTGGTCGAGCGCATCGTGCCGCGCAACACCACCATCCCCACCGCGATGGCGCAGGACTTCACCACCTACCAGGACGGCCAGACCGCGCTGGCGCTGCATGTGGTGCAGGGCGAGCGCGACCTGGTCGCCGACTGCCGCAGCCTGGCGCGCTTCACGCTGCGCGGCATCCCGCCGATGGCGGCGGGCGCGGCACGCATCCGCGTCACCTTCACCGTCGATGCCGACGGCCTGCTGTCGGTGAGCGCGAAGGAGCAGAGCAGCGGCGTGGAGGCCAGCGTCACCGTCAAGCCCTCGTACGGCCTGACGGACGAGCAGATCGCCGGCATGCTGCGCGAGAGCTTCTCGACGGCCCAGCAGGACATGCAGGCGCGCGTGCTGGTCGAGGCCCGCGTCGATGCCGAGCGGATGGTGCTGGCCACGCGCAGCGCCATCGAGGCCGACGGCGCGCTGCTGGATGCGGCCGAGCGCGAGGCCATCGAGGCGCTCGTCGCCGACCTCGAGCGTGCCCGCGCCGGCAGCGACGCGGCTGTCATCGAGGCCGCCACCAAGGCGCTGGCCGAGGGCACCGAGCCCTTCGCCGCGCGCCGCATGAACCAGGGCATCGCCCGCGCCCTGGCCGGGCGCAAGATCGAATCGGTCTGAGAAGAACGGCAACGGCCACCATGCCCATCATCAAGATCCTCCCCCACGCCGAATACTGCCCCGAGGGCGCCGAGATCACGGCGCCCGCCGGCACCTCCATCTGCGAGGCGCTGCTGGAAAACGACATCGAGATCGAGCATGCCTGCGAGATGAGCTGCGCCTGCACCACCTGCCACGTCGTCGTGCGCCAGGGCTACGCCTCGCTGGGCGAGCCCGACGAGGCCGAGGAGGACCTGCTCGACCGCGCCTGGGGCCTGGAGCCGACCTCGCGCCTGTCCTGCCAGGCCATCCTGGGCCGGGACGACGTGACGGTCGAGATCCCCAAGTACTCGATCAACCACGCCAAAGAGAATCACTGATGAGCCGCCAGATCGTCCTCGACACCGAAACCACCGGCCTCTCGGCCGAGAACGGCGACCGCGTCATCGAGCTGGGATGCGTCGAGCTGGTGGGGCGCAAGCTCTCGGGCAACGACCTGCACCTGTACTTCAACCCCGAGCGCGAGAGTCACGAGGACGCGCTTAAGGTGCACGGCCTGACCAGCGAGTTCCTGGCCGACAAGCCGAAGTTCGCCGAGCGGGCGCAGGACATCGTGGAGTACCTGCGCGGTGCCGAGCTGATCATCCACAACGCGGCCTTCGACGTCGGCTTCCTGAACAAGGAGTTCGAGCGGGCCGGGCTGCAGCCGCTGGCCAGCTACGTGGCCGAGGTGACCGACACGCTGGCGATGGCCAAGCAGGTCTATCCCGGCAAGCGCAATTCGCTGGACGCGCTGTGCGACCGCTTCGGCGTGGACCGGTCCAACCGCACCTACCACGGCGCCAAGCTGGACGCGCAGCTCCTGGCCGACGTGTACATCAACCTCACGCGCGGGCAGGACGCCCTGCTGATCGACGTCGCGCCCAGCGACGAGCCGGCCCAGGGTGCGGCGGTCGTGGCGGTGGACCTGAGCAGCTTCGTGCTGCCGGTGCTGACGGCTTCCGAGTCGGAACTGGCCGAGCACGACAGGGTGCTGGCCGACCTCGACAAGGCCAGCGGCGGCAAGACACTCTTTCGCCAGGATGGCGCGCAAGCTGTGGCATAATGCGAGGCTTCGCGCAGCAGCGCGGAGATGCCACCGGCGGCGGGCCCCAGGCCTTACGCACAGTTTTCCGGCACGGCGCACACAGCGCCGCCGCCAGGGCGATTAGCTCAGTGGTAGAGCACTGCATTCACACTGCAGGGGTCGCAAGTTCGAACCTTGCATCGCCCACCATTC
>NZ_JBIQNC010000044.1:16547-26824 GCF_044462705.1 Xenophilus sp. | reverse complement strand
GCGATCTCCAGGGACTTGCGCACGATGTCCGCGGCCGGCAGCTCGGTGTTGTCGAGCAGCGCCTTGGCGGCGGCATGGGCGTAGGCGCCGCCCGAGCCGATGGCGACGATGCCCTGCTCCGGCTCCAGCACGTCGCCGTTGCCGGTGATGATGAGCGAGGTGGTGGCGTCGGCCACGGCCAGCATCGCCTCCAGGCGGCGCAGCACGCGGTCGGTGCGCCAGTCCTTGGTCAGCTCGATGGCGGCGCGGGCCAGTTGGCCCTGGTGTTTCTCCAGCTTGGCCTCGAAGCGCTCGAACAGCGTGAAGGCGTCGGCGGTGGCGCCGGCGAAGCCGGCCAGCACCTTGCCGTGGTGCAGCGTGCGCACCTTGCGCGCCGAACCCTTGATGACGATGTTGCCCAGCGTGACCTGGCCGTCGCCGCCGATGGCGACCTGGTCGCCCTGCGGGGTGGCGCGGCGCACGCTGACGATGGTGGTGCCGTGAAATTGTTCCATCGGAGCATGATGGGGCCGGAACGCCCCGATGCAAGGCCCGCGGCGCACGGCCCGTGGGGTGCGGCGGTCAGTGGCGCGGCGTCACCACGGCATGGTCGGCGATGCCGGCCACGCCGAGGAAGGCCGCCAGCAGGCGATGGACGTCGACGAACTCGATGCGGCGCCCCCTGGCGTCGTAGGCCTTCACCCAGTTCAGCAGGCTGCCCGCGGCGGCGACGTCCACGCGCAGCAGCGAGGCGCACGACACCACCGGCGCATCGGCGCCCGCCAGCTCGGCGTCCAGCCGCTGGCAGGTCGCACCCAGGTCGCCGGCGAGTTCGCCCGAGAGTTGCCCGGGCAGAACCTCGGGCCCGGTGGCGTCGCCTGCCAGGCGCAACCCGCCCGGCCGGCTCGCGCGCGGCGCGTCCAGCGAGGCATAGCTGCCTGCCGGGTCGCGCCATGCCGGCGGCGCCACCTCGTAGGTGATGCAGTAGTTCAGCGCCACCAGCTCGAAGTCGTCGGGCAGGTTCATCACCCGCAGCACCGACAGGTAGAGCTGCCACCAGGCCAGGTCGGTGCCGCGCACCGTCAGCGGCGTGGCCTCGGCCAGCACGGCGACCAGCCGCTCGGCGCCGGCGAAGCGCAGTTGCACCGGCGCATCGGCCCAGTGCGCGAACAGCGTGCCCAGCGGGGCGACCGCGTCGCCGTCGATGCCGCGCAGGAGCCGCCAGTCCAGCCGCCACACCGCGCCGGCCTGCGACAGGGCCCGCGTGAGCTGCAGCAGACCCTCGCGGCCCAGCTGCTCGGGCGCGTACCAGTCGACCGTGCCCTCGTCCGCGCCCTGCTGCTGGCTGTGGTGCGCCAGCAGGCGCAGCGACATCCATTCCGGCGCGGGCCGCTTGAAGCGCTGCGCGTAGCGCGTGCTGTTGGCGGCGAACTTCTCGGCGTCGCCCGTGGCCCGGTACAGGTCGAGCAGCGCGCGCCAGGTCTCGTCGTCGTCGGCATGGCTGCCGCTGCCGGCCACGGCCTGCAGCAGCAGGCCCTCGGCCCCGGCGTCGTCGCCCTGGGCGAAGCGCAGCGCCGCCTCCTGCGCCGGGGTGTCGCACGTCAGCCGGGACGCATCCAGCGCATGGGCATGGGCGGGCACGGCGGCGACGGCCTCGCCGCCCTCGCCCTCGTCCAGCGGCGGCGCGCCGGGCGCGGTGTCGGCATAGGCGCGGGCATGCTGGGCCGCCAGCGGGTCCGGCTGCGAGGCGCCGGCCGCGGCAGCCTCGCCGCCGGCGCGGCCCTTCCACCACTGCTGCGACATCTGCTCCTCGATCTCGTCGATCTTCTTGAGCGTGAGGGCGCGGCCGTCGGTCTTGCCGGAACTGTTGAGCTGGAACGAGGACGGCGTGCCGCCCTCGCGCGTGCCCGCGGCCTCGCGCTGGCGCAGCTTGCGCAGCATGTCGAACTCGCGGCGGCGCACGAAGTCGTTGCGCTGCCGGCGCTCGATCATCTCCTTGAGCGCCTCGCGGCTGTAGCCGGTGTCAGGCGCTGCGGCGCCGCCGCCCTCGGGCGCGTCCAGATCCGACCAATCCTTGAGCGGATTGCGGACGAACTTGGCCACCTTGGACAGCAGCCGGTTGCCTTCTTCCCTGGCCATGCGCGCGTGATCGGAAGCGGAAGCCGCGCCGTTCAGTCTCCGAACATCTTCTGCTTGAGCTCGCGGCGCTGCTGCGCCTCCAGCGACAGCGTGGCGGTGGGCCGCGCCAGCAGCCGGCCGACGCCGATCGGCTCGCCGGTCTCGTCGCAGTAGCCGTAGTCGCCGGCGTCGATGCGGGCGATGGACTGCTCGATCTTCTTGAGCAGCTTGCGCTCGCGGTCGCGGGTGCGCAGCTCCAGCGCGTGCTCTTCCTCGATGGTGGCGCGGTCGGCGGGATCGGGCACGACGACGGTGTCCTCGCGCAGGTGCTCGGTGGTCTCGCCCGCGTTCTCGAGGATGCCCTTCTTGAGCATGAGCAGCTTGTGGCGGAAGAAGGCCATCTGCTTCTCGTTCATGTACTCGCCGTCGGGCATGGCGATGACCTCGGCGTCGGAGAGCTCCTCGGCCGGTTTGGTCTTCCAGTTGTTGGCGAGCTTGGGGTCTTTCTTGATGGCCACGGGCGGCGGGGAAACGAGTGCAGTGGACATGGTCTGTGAGAAGCTGGCCTTGGCGGCGGTCGAGGCCACCGCCTGCGGCATGGAGGGAACGGTCAGTTGCGCCAGCCGCGCCGAGGCGCGGGCGCGGGGCACGGGCGCATCGGCAGCGGGCGCGGCGGCCGGCGCCGGGGCGGGGGCGGCCGTGGGCGCCGCGGCCGTCTTGCGCGCAGGCGCCGCCTTGGCGGCGGCGGGCGCGGGGGAAGCCTTGACGGCGGATTTCTTCACGGTCGCAGGCTCCTGGGTCTGGCTGGATCGCGCTTTCACGGGTGGTCTCCTCCCAAGGGCACTGGTGGGGGCCCGAGGGGCCGCTGCCGCCGGTGCGCAAGGCCCCGGTGGCGGCTGATGGTTATACCGCCGAAACCGGGAGGCCGGGCGCATGCCGGACGTTGCCGGAACACCGGCCCGGCAGCGGGGTGCGGCCGGGGGGGTCCCGAACAGGCGCGCGATTGTATAGAGAATGGCCCGCCGTGCACGCGGGCCGGCCATGCCTCAGCGGCGGCGCGTCAAACGAGACACTGGTCCAGGCCCTGCTCCAGGATGTCGCGCGGCAGGTCGATGCCGATGAAGACCATGCGGCTGATGCGCGGCTCGCCCTCGGTCCACTCGGGGCCCAGGTCGCTGCCCATGAGCTGGTGCACGCCCTGGAAGATCACCTTGCGCGCCGTGCCCTTCATGTCGAGCACGCCCTTGTAGCGCAGCATGCGCGGGCCGTAGATGTTGACGACGGCGCCCAGGAAGTCCTCCAGCCGGGCGGGGTCGAAGGGGCGGTCGGCCTTGTAGACGAAGCTCTTGACGTCGTCGTCGTGATGGTGGTGGTGGCCATGCCCGTGCTCGTGCTGGTGCGAGGGGTGGTCGCAGTGCTCGCCGTGCTCATGGTCGTGGTCATGGTGGTGGTGCTCGTGCTCGTCTTCCTTGAGGAAGTCGGGGTCGATGTCCAGCTTGGCGTTGAGGTTGAAGCCGCGCAGGTCGAACACCTTGGCGAGCGGCACCTCGCCGAAGTGCACCTTCTCGATCGGCGCGCGCGGGTTCATGTGCTTGAGGCGGTGGATCAGCGCGTCGGCCTCCTCCTCGCTCACCAGGTCGGTCTTGCTGACGAAGATCTGGTCGGCGAAGCCCACCTGGCGGCGCGCCTCCTGCCGGTCGTTGAGCTGCTGGGCGGCGTGCTTGGCGTCCACCAGGGTCAGGATGGAGTCCAGCAGATAGCTCTCGGCGATCTCGTCGTCCATGAAGAAGGTCTGCGCCACCGGGCCGGGGTCGGCCAGGCCGGTGGTCTCGATCACCACGCGCTCGAAGTCCAGCAGGCCCTTGCGCTTCTTGGCAGCCAGCAGTTGCAGCGTCTCGCGCAGGTCCTCGCGGATGGTGCAGCAGATGCAGCCGTTGCTCATCTGGACGATCTGCTCCTTGGACTCGGTGACGAGGATGTCCGAGTCGATGTTCTCCTCGCCGAACTCGTTCTCGATCACGGCGATCTTCTGGCCGTGGGCCTCGGTCAGCACCCGCTTGAGCAGCGTGGTCTTGCCCGAGCCGAGGAAGCCGGTGAGGATGGTGGCGGGGATGAGGGCCATGGGAGATGCTCCGGGGATCTGCGGGGAAAGGGCGGAAAGTTTAGGCCCGCGGCCGCAGTCCTGCCGGCGCGCGGTTTCTCCGCCGCCGGCCGGCTGGCCGGCTACTTGCGCACCACCACCAGCCCCTTGAGGTACTCGCCCTCGGGGAACTCGATGGTCATCGGGTGGTCGGGCGCGGCGCCCAGGCGCTCGGCGATGTAGCCGTCCACCCGGGCGTCGATGCCGGCGGAGGCCACGATCTTGTGGAACAGGTCGGCCGAGATGCCGCCCGAGCACGAGAAGGTCAGCAGCACGCCGCCCGGCGGCAGCAGCTTGAAGGCCAGGCGGTTGATGTCCTTGTAGGCGCGGGCGGCGCGCTCGGCATGGGCCACGGTGGGCGCGAACTTGGGCGGGTCGAGCACGATGGCGTCGAAGCGCCGATCCTCGTCGATGAAGCGACGCAAGGTGGCGTTGACGTCGGCGTCGAGGAATTCGGCCTTCGCACCCGCCAGGCCGTTGAGGCCCAGGTGCGCCTCGGCCCGATCCAGCGCCGGGCGCGAGGAATCGACCGAGACCAGTTCCGCGCCCTCGAGCGCGCCCGCCGCCGCCAACCCGTGGGCCGCCGCGACGGTGAAGCCGCCGGTGTAGCAGTAGCAGTTCAGCACGCTGCGGAAGTGCCGCAGCCGGGCCAGTTCCGAGAAGCGGCGGCGGCTGTCGCGCTGGTCGAGGTAGAAGCCGGTCTTGTGGCCGGTGGCGACGTCCAGCGTCAGGCGCCAGCCGTGCTCACGGATCGCCAGTTCGGTGGCGCCGTTGCCGCGCAGCCAGCCGGTGACCGGCGGCAGCCCCTCGCGCTCGCGGCCGCTGGCGTCGGAGCGTTCGTAGAGCCGGTCCAGCCCGGTGGCTGCGAGCAGCGCGTCGGCCAGCGCGCCCTTCCAGCGCTCGGCGCCGGCCGAGAGGAACTGCGCCGCCAGCGTGTCGCCATAACGGTCCACGATCAGGCCCGGCAGCCCGTCGGCCTCGCCGTGCACCAGCCGCACGCCGTCGCTGTCGATGCCGAACAGCGCCCGGGCCTGCACGGCGCGGGCCACCCGCCCCGCCAGGAAGGCGGCGTCGATGCGCTGCACCTCGTCGAAGCTCCAGGCCCGCGCGCGGATCTTCGAGTGCGGGCTGCACGCCGCCCAGGCCAGGAAGCGGCCGTCGTGCGATTCGACGCGCACCGTCTCGCCCGGGTCGCCGCCGCCCTTGGCGATGGCAGCGTCGAACACCCACGGGTGGCGGCGCAGCAGCGAGCGCTCCTTGCCGGGCTTGAGGCGCAGGGTCTTCATCTTCAGCGCCGCCCGGCCGCCCGCAGGCGCTGGAGCGCCCCCTCGGGGGGCAGCGACGACACGACGTGCGGAGCGCGGGGGCTGTGTTTCATTTCTTGAGCTTGGCCCGCGGATGCGCCGCGTCGTAGGCGCGCGCCAGGTGCTGGAAGTCGAGCCGGGTGTAGACCTGGGTGGTGGCGATGCTGGCGTGGCCCAGCAGTTCCTGCACCGCGCGCAGGTCGCCGCTGGACTGCAGGAGGTGGCTGGCGAAGGAGTGCCGCAGCATGTGCGGGTGCACCGGCGCCGCCAGGCCGGCACGCAGGCTGCGCGCGCGCAGCAGCTTCCACACCGCCTGGGCCGACAGGCGGGCGCCCCGCGCGCCGATGAACAGGGCCGCCGCGCCCGCGCTGCCGGCCGCCTCGCCGCGCACCGCCAGCCAGGCGCGCAGCGCCTCGGCCGCCTTACCGCCCACCGGCACGGCGCGGCGCTTGCCGCCCTTGCCCAGCACGCTGGCCTCGCCGGCCTCCAGGTCGACCCAGCCCTTCGCTTCCTTGCCGGGCTGCAGGTCCAGCCCCACCAGCTCGCTCACGCGCAGGCCGCAGCCGTAGAGCAGCTCGACGATGGCGGCGTCGCGCGCGGCGGTCCACGGATCGGCCTCGGGATCGCGGTGCTCGGCCAGGCGCACGGCGTCGTCCACGCCCAGCGCCTTGGGCAGCGGGCGGGCGGCCTTGGGGGCGTGCACGTCCTGCACCGGGTTGGCGGCGATCCGGCCCTCGTGGCCGAGCCAGCGGTAGAAGCCGCGCCAGCACGACAGCACCAGCGCGATGCCGCGCGGCGCATGGCCGGCGGCGTGCAGCTGGGCCATCCAGCGGCGCACCTGGGCCGGCTGCACCTGCGCCAGCGCCAGGCCCGCCTCCCGCGCGCGCCGCACCAGGTCGGCCAGGTGCACGGCGTACAGCTCGGTGGTGCGTTCGGCCAGCCGGCGCTGCACGCGCTGATGCGCCAGGTAGCGCTCGATCAGCGCCGCATCGGCATCAACATCGGCTTCAGAGATGGCCATGCAAAGCATTGTGGACGATGGCCAGCGGCTCGCGCAGCACCGCCTGCACGGCGCGCCAGGCGCTGCGCCGGCAGGCGACGGGCGTGGCGGCGTACTGCACGTCGAAGGCGCGCTCGAAGCCGCTGGCACGGGCCAGCCGCTCGGTGCGCCAGAGGTGGCCCGGCTCGGTGACGACGATGACGCTGCGCACGCCGGCGTCCACCAGCAGCGGCCAGGCCAGGCGCAGGTTCTCGCGCGTGGACTGCGAGGCACGCTCGCGCAGCACCGCGCCGGCGTAACCGGCCGTCCGGGCCACCCCTTCCATCTCGTCGGCCTCGATGCGGCCGTCCTCGCTGTCCTCGCCGCCGCTCATCACGAGCTGCCGCACCAGGCCGCCGCGGGCCAGCGCCACGGCCGCCTCGACGCGCGAGGCCAGGCAGGGGTTGGGGGCGCCGTCGAGCCAGGCGCGGTTGCCGAGCACCAGCGCGGCGTCGGCGGGGCGCTCGGGCGGATGCCGCAGGGCCGCCTCGCCGTGGCGCGCGACCACGAGGGCCGTCCCGCCCCACCCCGCGAGCCCCAGGGCGAGCAGCAGCGCGGCGGCCCGGCGCGGCTTCAAGCGGCGCGCAGCCGGGTGAGCGCCGCCGCGGCGAGCTGCGCGATGCGCTCCAGGAAGTCGGTGCCCATGTCGGCGTGGTAGCGCTGGGCATCGGGCGAGGCCAGCACCAGCAGGCCGAAGGCGCTCTGGCCGGGCTCGGCACGCAGCGGCACCAGCGCCAGCGAGACGGCCTGCTGGGGGTCGTTGAGCCACGACGCCGCCTCGAAGCCGGAGTTCAGGCCGACGTAGGGCGTGGTCAGCGATTCGGTGAGGGCCTTGAGGTCGTCGCTCACGTTCTGCGCGTAGCTCTCGTCGGCGTAGGCCGGGTCCAGGTCCCACAGCTTGATGCCGGTCTGCGGCACCATGAACTGGGTGTGCAGGCCGTTGATGATCTCCCAGGGCAGGCCGCGCGGGTCGCGCCAGGTGAGCAGGTCGCGCGTCCAGCGCTGCAGGCGGTCGGCGGTGACGACGTTCTCGGTGCCGGCGCGCACCATCTCGATGATCCGGTGCTCCAGCGCCTTGATCTTCTCGCGCAGCATCTCGGCCTGGCGCTCCTGCAGGCTGACGGCACGGTTGCCGTGCGGGCTGGTGAGCTGCACCTGCGCCAGCAACTGCGCGTGGCGCTCGAAGAAGTCGGGCGTGTTGGCGAGGTAGTTGGCGATGTCGTCTTCGGTGATCGGGTTCATGGTTCCGGGAAGGTGTGGATCGTCGGATCGGCCGCCTGCTGCCAGGGCGCCGGCGGAAAGAGGAAGCGCAGCGGGGGGCCTTGCGACACCCGGCCTTCGGCGTCCAGGAAGCGCCGCTCCCCCCAACTGTATTCAAGCGGGTAGGCCGCATCGCCCAGGCGCAGCGTGCCCAGCAGCACGGGGTGCGTCGCGCCGCTGACGCCGCCGCGCACCAGCCGCGCCGCGTCGAAGCGCACCACGGTGCCGGCGGGCACGGCGATGGGCGCCGGCTCGTCGTCGGACGCCGGCTGCCGCGGGTCCGCGATCAGGCGGAAGGGCCGCTCGATCACGTCGGGCGCGCGGGTGCGCACGATGCGTACCTCGCGCAGCAGCGGCAGGTCGCGGCCGACGACGGAGGCGAAGGGCTCCATCGCGCCGGCGTCCAGCGTGCGCGTGCGCAGCGCCAGCCAGAAGCAGCCGGCCAGCGCCAGCGTCGCGCCCAGGGCGGCGACCAGCAGGAGCTTGCGCAGGGGCAGGCGGCGCATGGGCGGAAGACGCTCAGATGCCCTCGGGCACGTCGATCTCGCCGGCGAACACGGTGACGGCGGGGCCGGTCATGAAGACGACATCCGTCTCGCCGCCGGCCCACTCGATGGTGAGGATGCCGCCGCGCGTCTCGACGTCGACGCGCTGGTCGAAGCGGCCCAGGCGGATGCCCGCCACCACGGCCGCGCAGGCGCCGGTGCCGCAGGCCAGCGTCTCGCCGGCGCCGCGCTCGTACACGCGCAGCCGCGCATGGCTGCGGTCGACCACCTGCAGGAAGCCGGCGTTCACGCGCTGCGGGAAGCGCGGGTGGTGCTCGATCAGCGGGCCCTGCTCGGCCACCGGGGCGGTCTCGATGTCGTCCACGATCTGCACCGCGTGCGGGTTGCCCATCGACAGCACGGCCAGGTGCACGATGGCGCCCTCGGCCTCGGTGGACAGGGCCAGGTGCCAGGTCTGCCAGCCGCCCTCGGGCCGCGGGTCCAGCCCGGCGGTGTCGAAGGGCACGCGCGCCGGCTCGAAGACGGGCGCGCCCATGTCCACGGTGACGCGGCCGTCGGCGTTCATGCGCGGCGCGATCACGCCCGAGAGGGTCTGCACCCGCACCACGTCCTTGTCGGTCAGGCCCTGCTCGCGCACGAAGCGCAGGAAGCAGCGCGCGCCGTTGCCGCACTGCTCGACCTCGCCGCCGTCGGCGTTGTGGATGACGTACCGGAAGTCGATGCCCTCGGCCGTGGCCGGGCGCACGCTGAGGATCTGGTCCGCGCCGACGCCGAAGTGCCGGTCGGCCAGGAAGCGGTACTGCCCGGGCGACAGGCCCAGCGGCCCCTTCGTCTCGTCGAGCACGACGAAGTCGTTGCCCGCGCCCTGCATCTTGGTGAAGCGGATTCGCATGGCGGGATTATCCGGCGCCCGGCAG
The DNA here is from genome assembly GCF_044462705.1 of Xenophilus sp. NCBI lineage: Bacteria > Pseudomonadati > Pseudomonadota > Betaproteobacteria > Burkholderiales > Comamonadaceae > Xenophilus > Xenophilus sp. Next base: position 17,561 of record NZ_JBIQNC010000044.1, on the reverse strand, counting down.
GCCGGGCAGCAGCGCGCCGCCGCGCGCGACGATCTGCCCGCCCGCCACCACCAGCCGCCGCGGCGGCCGGGCCACGACGGCGTGCGCGACGGTCTGCGCGTCGAGCAGCACCAGGTCGGCCCGGTCGCCGGGCACCAGGCCGTGGCCCTCGAAGCCGCAGGCCAGCGCGCCGGCGCGCGTCACGCAGTCCAGCGCGGCGTCGATCTCGTCGTCGCGGCGCAGGTTGTAGCGCAGGCCGATGAGCATGGCGCGCTCCAGCATGTCGGGCGTGCCGTAGGGCGTCCAGGTGTCGCGGATGCCGTCGTTGCCGCCGGCCACGGTGATGCCCGCGGCGCGGCAGGCCATGAGCGGCGGCACCGGCCGCGAGGGCGGCGCGCTGGTGACCAGCACCACGCCCAGCGCCGCGATGCGCGCCAGCAGCGCGTTGCACTCGGCCGCGGGCAGTTCGCCCAGGCAGAAGGCATGGCTGACGGCCACGCGGCCCTGCAGGCCCAGCGCCGCGGTGCGGTCGAGGATCAGGCCGAGCGAGAAGGCGCCCATCGCGCCGGGCTCGTGCAGGTGGATGTCCAGCGGCTTGCCGTGCTTGTCGGCCAAACCGAAGAGCACATCGAGCGAGCGCACCGGGTCGCCGTCGATGGCGCAGGGGTCCAGCCCACCCAGCACGTCGGCGCCGGCGGCCAGGGCGGCGCCGAGCAGCTCCGCCGTGCCGGGCCGGCCGAGCAGGCCCGACTGCGGGAAGGCCACGGTCTGGATCTGCTGCCAGGGCGCCAGCGCCGCCTGCGTGCGCTGCACGCCTTCGAGGTGCTGCAGGCCGGCCTGCGTGTCGATGTCCACGTGCGTGCGGATGCGCGTGGTGCCGGCCGCCAGGAAGGCGCGGGCCAGCGCCATCGACTGCACGGCGGCGTCGTGGCCGCTGCCGGCGCGGAAGGCGCGCTCGTTGTCGATCTTGTCCGTGAGCCGCGAGCCGACCTCGTTGCGGTACCAGGGCAGGCCCCAGAGCGTCTTGTCCAGGTG
>NZ_JBIQNC010000044.1:0-16447 GCF_044462705.1 Xenophilus sp. | reverse complement strand
TTCAGCTCCGGCATGAACTCGAAGTTCATGCCCCACACGCCGGCGAAGGCGGTGCACACCGCAAAGATCGCCGCCCAGGCCGCCAGCCGCTTGGTCACCTCGCCGTCCTCGATGGTGACCAGCGACAGGTTCACCTGGATCGCCGTGGCGATGCCCTCGCGGATGGTCTCGACCGAGCCGTTGATGCGCAGCAGGTGGTCCACCACGTCGCGGAAGTAGTCCTGCACGCCCAGGCACAGCGGCGGCACGCGGCCGCCGTAGAGCCGGCCGGCCGCCTCCAGCAGCGGCGCCACCGCGTGCTTGAGCACGCGCAGCCGGCGCTTCAGGCCGTACAGCCGCTGCACCGTCTGGCGGCCCGCGTCCTGGGTGAAGATGGTCTTCTCGATCGCCTCGATCTCGTCCTCCAGCCGCTCGATGACCGGGAAATAGCGGTCCACCACCTCGTCCATCAGCGCATAGAGCACGAAGCCCGGGCCGTGCGCCAGCAGGTCGGGCTCGCGCTCGCAGCGCTCGCGCACCCGCACCAGGCTCTGCGTGCTGCGGCTGCGCACCGAGAGCAGGTAGTCCGGCCCGGCGAACACGCTCACCTCGCCCACCCGCAGGCGCCGGCGCTCGCCCTCGCCGTCCAGGTCGAGCAGGTGCATCGTCACGAAGAGCGCGTCGCCGTATTCCTCCACCTTGGGCAGCTGGTGGCCGGCGAGCGCATCCTCCACCGCCAGCGGATGCAGGTCGAGCGCCTTCTGCAGCGCCGCCAGCTCCTCGGCCGAGGCGTCCTGCAGCGCCACCCAGACGAAGACGCCGGGCTGCCCCCGGTGGCGGGGGATGTCGGCGACGTCGATGTCGGCCAGCTTGCGGCCGTGCTGGTAGGCGACGCAGTTGATGAGCATGGCGGTGCGCGGAAGTGTCGAGGGCGCCATCGTGCCACCGCAGCCGCCGGCCGCGCGTAGGCCGGGAGCGCCGGCCGCCCGCCACCCTACACTGCGCCCGTTCCCGGAGGGGAGCGAAAGACGGAAGGAAGGGAACGCACGCATGCAAGAGGACCACCGCACGGAGCCCGGCTTCGCACCGCGGGAAGCGCCACCGCCGCCGCAGGCGGGCGGCATCGAGTCGTGGCCGCTGGCCTTCACCGGCGACGGCGGCGTGTACTTCGGGGTGTGGATCGTCAACATCCTGCTGACCATCGTGACGCTGGGCCTGTTCACGCCCTGGGCGCGGCGGCGCACCATCCGCTACTTCTACGGCCACACACTGGTGGCCGGCAGCCCGCTGGAGTTCACCGCCGGCATCCGCAGCATGGTGTTCGGCTTCCTGCTGTTCGCGGCCTTCTACATCGCGCTGAACGTGGCCTCCGAGACGGGGCAGGCGCTGCTGTACGGCGTCATCGTCGCCGGCGGCGTGCTGCTCGCGCCCTTCCTCTGGGGCAGCGCGATGCGATTCCGCCTGGGCCACACGCGCTGGCGCGGCCTGCGGCTGCGCTTCACGGCCGGCTGGGGCGAGGTGTACCGCGCCAGCTGGCCGGTGTTCGCGGTGGCGGCGGTGTGGCTGGCGGCGGGGCTGGCCATGTCGCGGATGGCGGAAGACCCGCCTGCCGGCCCGGCCGCGCAGCAGGCCGTGTCCGCCGACGCGGCGCAGGCGCCGTCGGGCGATGCGCCGTCCGCCGACGACGAAGACCTCGACGTGGACGAGGAGGACGAGCCGCCGCCCGAGGCCGATACGCCGCCGCTGCCCCGCCCCACCTGGGCGATGGCCGGCGTCGCGCTCGCCGCCGCCGTGCTGAGCCTGCTGTGCTTCGTCCGGCTGGAGTTCAACTACAAGCGCCTGCTGATCGAGCGGGCGGGCATCGGCGGGCAGGCCGGGCGCTGGAAGCCGACCTTCGGCGACTTCGTGCGCATCTGGCTGACCACGCTGGGCTTCTTCCTGGCCACGCTGCTGGCGCTGGCGGTGCTGGCCGCGGCCATCGCCGGCATCGCAGCCCTGGCCCATGGCGGGCTGTCCGCGCTGGGCGCCTCGCGCGGCCGGACGACGGTGATCCTGCTGGTGATCGTCGGCTTCGTCATCCTGGGCTTCGCCTTCTTCCTGGCGGCCTCGCCCGCCCTGGCCTACCGCGAGGCGCGCATGTTCCAGCTCATGTGGAACAACATCGGCGTCAGCCACATGGCGCGCTTCCGCACCGACCTGCGCACCAGCGCCTTCGTCTGGCTGCGCATCCGGAACATCCTGCTGTCGATGATCACCGGCGGCTTCTACCGCCCCTTCGCCCGCGTGGCCGAATACCGGATGAAGACCGAATCGGTCACGCTGCACGTCCGCGGCGGGCTGGAGCCGCTGGTGGGCGCGCTGGAGCAGGAGCAGCAGCGCGGCGGTTTCGGCGACGCCGTGGCCGATGCCCTCGGCCTGGACATGATCGGTTGAACATGGCCGCCGCCCCGCCCGACCTGCTGCGCGCCCGCTGGTACGACGGCGTCAGCAGCCGCCCGCAGCCGGTGCTGGTGGGCCTGGAGCCCGGCCCGCGCGGCCCGTCGCTGCGCCTGCATGCGCTGGCGCCCGGCGTGGCGGTGCCGCCCTCGCCCTTCGCCCACGACGCGGTGGACTGGCCCGAGGCCTGGCGCCCCAGCCGCGCGCAGGCCACCGTGGTGGTGGGCCTGCACGGCGCGGGCAGCCTGGAGATCGACGACGGCGCCCGCTGGCACGCGGCGCTGGAAGCCGCCGGCGCCCGGCCGGGCCTGGCGCAGCGCATGCAGACGCGCTGGCAGGTCTTCGTCGCCGTGCTGCTGGCGGCGGTGCTGGGCCTGGGGCTGTTCTACCGCTACGGCACGCCCTGGGCCGCGACGCAGCTCACGCGCTTCGTGCCGCTGGGCTGGGAAGAGACCATCAGCCGCGAGGCGATGGAACAGCTGGACGACGGCTGGCTGCGCCCCAGCCGGCTGCCGGCCGAGCGCCAGGCGGCGCTGCGCGCGCGCTTCGATGCGCTGGCGGCCACGCTCGGCCAGGCCGGCGCGGGCGATGCGCCGGCCCTGCGCCGCTACCGCGGCTACGCGCCGAAGCTGCAGCTCGCCTTCCGCTCCGGCATGCCGCCCAACGCCTTCGCGCTGCCCGGCGGGCAGATCGTGATGACCGACGCGCTGGTGCACGCGGCCGACAAGGCCGGCCTGCCGGACGACGCGCTCGTCGGCGTGCTGGCCCACGAGATCGGCCACGTGGTGCACCGCCACGGCACGCGCCTGGTGGTCGAGCAGGGCGTGCTCAACATCGGCCTGGGGCTGGCGCTGGGCGACGTATCGAGCATGGTCGCCACCGCCAGCACCGTGCTCACCAGCCTGGCCTACCGGCGCAGCCACGAGCGCGAGGCCGACTGCTTCGCCGTCGCGATGATGGCGCGCGCCGGGCTGCCGATCGCGCCGATGGCCGACCTGCTGATGGACATCGACGGCCCGCCCGCCGTGGCCGGACGCCCGCCCGGCCAGGAGGAAGCGCCCGAGACGCCGCAGCCGCGCAGCCCCGGCGCCGCCGACTGGTTCAGCAGCCACCCCGACACCGCCGCCCGCGCCGAGGCCCTGCGCGCCGGCCGCGGCTGCGCCGTCGACGGCGCACGCTGACGAGCATCCGCCGGCCAGCGCGTGTCACCGGGCCTGCGGATAATGCGCCGATGGTCCGGCCCACCCAACAGCTCCACGCGCTGCGCGAACCTGCGCCCGCCCATGCCGCGGCCACCCTGCTGCTGCTGCGCGACACGCCGGCCGGCCTGGAGGTGCTGATGACGCGCCGCTCGGAGCGCGCCAGCTTCGCGCCCGGCGCCTACGTCTTCCCCGGCGGGCGCGTCGACGAGGCCGACGAGCGGGCCCGGCGCATCGCGCTGCGCCGCCGCACCCAGCCGCGGGCCCAGCTCACCCACGCCGTGGCCGCCGTGCGCGAATGCTTCGAGGAACTGGGCGTGCTGCTGGCCGAGCACGAGAACGGCCGCGCCGTGAGCGCCGCCGAGGTGGCCGCGATGGACCGCGCCGCCACCGCCGCCGGCCGCTTCGAGCAGCAGTGCGCCGCACGCGGGCTGCACCTGGCGACCGACCGCGTCTTCACGCTGGCCCACTGGATCACCGACCGCGACCTGCCCAAGCGCTTCGACGTGCTCTTCCTGGTGGCGCGCATGCCCGAGGGCCAGCAGCCCTCGGCGGACGAAGCCGAGCAGTTCGAGCCCTGCTGGGTGCGCCCCGCCGAGGCGCTGGCGCGCCACGACGAGGGCGCGTTCAGCATGATCTTCCCGACCGTGCGCACGCTGCGCCGGCTGGCCGCCTTCGCCCGCGTGGACGACGTGCTCGACGCCTGCCAGCGCGAGAAGCCCCTGTGGAACAGCTGCCCGCGCGGCGGCCTGCTGCGCGGCCAGACCACGCGCTACATGGAACACGAGAACCCCTACGGCGAGCTGGCCCTGGTGTGCCCCGACGGCCAGCTCCTGCACGGCCTGGACTGGCAGACCGCCCAGCCGGTGCCGCTGCTGCGCAACGTGCAGCGCCTGACGGCGCCCAACCCGAGCGCGATGACCGGGCCCGGCACCAACAGCTACATCGTCGGCGAGCCCGAGAGCGGCTACGTCGTCATCGACCCCGGCCCGAACGACTTCGGCCACGTCGGGCGCCTGTGGCGCGCCACCGGCGGCAACGTCCGCGCCATCGTCTGCACGCACTCGCACGCCGACCACTCGCCCGGCGCCGCCCCGCTGCAGGCGATGTGCAAGGAGACCAACCCGCCCATCCTCGGCCTGCCCTCGGCGCCCACGGCGCGCGCCAGCGCCCGCTTCACGCCCGACCAGGTGCTGCACAACCACGAGCGGCTGGTGCTCAACGGCCGGCTGCTGGAGGACGGCTCCGGCCGCCGCGTCACGCACACGCTGCGCGTCATCCACACCCCCGGCCACGCCGCCAACCACCTGTGCCTGGCGCTGGAAGAAGACGGCCTGCTGTTCTCGGGCGACCACATCCTCAACGGCAGCACCACCGTGATCGACCCGCCCGACGGCAACATGAACGAGTACCTGCAGTCGCTGGACGTGCTGGATGACGTGTGCGCCGAGCTGCGCGTCGAGTTCATCCTGCCGGCGCACGGCCACGTGCTGGGCTTCGCGCGCGGCGCCATCGCGCGGCTGAAGTCGCACCGCCTGCAGCGCGAGGCCAAGGTGGCGGCCGCCATGCGCCGCCTGCCGCTGGGCAGCGTGGAGGACTGGCTGCCGCTGGCCTACGCCGACACGCCGCGCGAGCTGTGGCCGGTGGCGGCGCGCTCGCTGCAGGCGCACGTCGAGCGCATCCGCGAACTGGCCTCGCAGCCCGGCGCCCTGCCCTCCCAGCCCGGCGCGCTGCCCGAATCGCCCCACGGGCCGCCGACGCAGCCCGAAACCTGGCCCACGCGCCTGTGAACGACGCCACCGCAGACGCCGCGGCCGGCGGCGGCGAACGCCTTTCCAAGCGCCTGGCCGCGCAGCTGGGCTGCTCGCGCCGCGAGGCCGAGCAGTTCGTCGCGCAGGGCGCGGTGAGCATCGACGGCCAGCCGGCCACCGCACCGCAGCAGCGGGTGATGGCCCACCAGCGCGTGAGCGTGACGCCCGGCACGTCTGCCGCCCCGCCGGCGCCGGCCACCCTGCTGCTGCACAAGCCGGCCGGCATCGACTGCGCCGACCCGAAGCTGTGGTCGCGCCTGCAGCGCGACGCGGCCGACGCGCTGCACGGGCGGCCTGCCGTGCCGGGCCTGTTCATGGGCCAGCGCTGCGTGGCGCCGCTGGCCGCGCACGAAAGCGGCCTGGTCGTCTTCACCCAGGTGCCGGGCGTCGCCCGGCGCCTGCTCGACGACGCGCCGCTGGTGGAGCACGAGTACACGGTGGAGATCGACGGCGAGGCAGACCCGGCCCTGCTGCCGCGCCTGCGCCCGGCGCGCGCCAGCATCGGCAGCCGGCGCGAGGGCCGCACCGGCCTGCGCGTGGTCCTGCACGGCCCCGAGCCCGGCCAGATCGAGGCCCTGTGCCGCGCGGCGGGCCTGGCCGTCGCCACGCTCAAGCGCCTGCGCATCGGCCGCCTGCCGCTGGCGGGGCTGGCCGCAGGGCAGTGGCGCTGCCTGCGCGGCCAGGAACGGTTCTAAGGCGCCAAACAGCCACGTCTCCAGTCAGAAGGCCGCGGAGCAGGCCATGCGCGGACACTCGCGGAGCCGGCTTTGCCGGGCCGCAGAGTCTGCCCCCTCGCAGGGGGTTGGCGGAGCGGACGAAGTCCGCGCAGGCTGGGGGTGAGCGAAATGTGTGAAGCACGCCTGTACGCCGGATTCTGTGCGCTGCGGTTGCCCGCCGCGTGACCGCCATCAATCTGGGCCGCCGGTCACCCGGACGGCTCGGTGCTACCTACCCGTGGACTCAGCGGGCCGCCTCGTCGTCCACCTACTTGGTATTGCTGCGCGCAGAGATTGCCCGTTTCACCCACCTTGGATGCTCGTGCCTTCGGCTTTCGCCTACGGCGCGGCACCCACGGTGACTCGTCTCTGTTGCTCTGATCCTCACCTCACGGTGGAGAGCCGTTAGCTCCTGCGCTGCCCTGTGCAGTCCGGACGTTCCTCCAGTGCGGCCTTTCGGCACTTGCACCAGCGGCGGTCCGGCGTACTTCACGGGCGCGATTATCGGCGCTCGCCGACCTGACGGCCATCAAGGTTGCTTGCCCGCGCGCAGCCGACGGGCTCTAAGCTGGACGGCCCCGCCAGGGATGACCTCACACTCACAGGAGCGCCCCATGTGGATGACGGCCCCGCAAAGCAGGCTCTACCCGAAGTTCGCGGCCTACGTGCGCGAAAGCATGCCCACCTGCAAGACCGTGCCGAAGATCATCCAGGCACTCAAGGACCACGGCGGCCTGAGCGAGTCGCAGGCGCGCGATGCGCTGTCCTGGGGACACGCGCCGCTGGTGGTCGTGGCCGACCTGTGGGACGAGGTGGCATGGAAGTCCGAAGGCAACGGGAGATTCCACCCGAGCCGCCCCTATCAGATCGACGTCGCCGAACACCGGGTGACGCAGTTCGAGACGCCGGGCGCCGGCGGCACCGACACCACCGCGACCGGCGCCAGGGTCTACATCGTCGGCGCCACGCTGCTGCACGAGCTGTGCCACTGGGGCCTGCATCGGGCGGGCCGCACCGAGGCGGGCGAAGCCGGGCGCGCCTTCGAGCGAGCGGTGTACGGCAAGCAGATCGATTGACGGGCGGGCGGCGCCGGGCACGCACCTGTGCGGCCACAATGGCCCCTTCTCCCCAGCCGCCCCAACAAGGAGACTCCATGAAGGCACAGAACATTCTCGAAACCATCGGCCGCACCCCGCACGTGCGCATCCAGCGCCTGTTCGGCGACGCGCCCCAGCAGGTGTGGATCAAGTGCGAGCGCGCCAACCCCGGCGGCTCGATCAAGGACCGCATCGGCCTGGCCATGATCGAGGCGGCCGAGCGCGCCGGCGCGCTGAAGCCCGGCGGCACCATCGTCGAGCCGACCAGCGGCAACACCGGCATCGGCCTGGCCATGGCGGCGGCCGTCAAGGGCTACAAGCTCGTCCTCGTGATGCCCGACTCGATGTCGGTCGAGCGCCGCCGCCTGATGCTGGCCTACGGTGCCAGCTTCGACCTCACGCCCAAGGAGAAGGGCATGAAGGGCGCCATCGCCCGCGCCGAGGAGATCGTGGCCGCCACGCCCGGCGCCTGGATGCCGCAGCAATTCAACAACCCCGCCAACGTCGAAGTGCACGCCCGCACCACCGCCGAGGAGATCGCCGCCGATTTCCCCGAGGGCATCGACGCGATCATCACCGGCGTGGGCACCGGCGGCCACATCACGGCCTGCGCCGAGGTGCTCAAGAAGCGCTGGCCGAAGCTCAAGGTCTATGCGGTGGAGCCCACGGCCTCGCCCGTGCTCTCGGGCGGCAGCCCGGCGCCGCACCCGATCCAGGGCATCGGCGCCGGCTTCGTGCCGCAGATCATGAAGACCGAACTGCTCGACGGTGTGATCCAGGTCGACGCCGAACCGGCGCGCGAGATGGCCCGCCGCTGCGCGCGCGAGGAAGGCATGCTGGTCGGCATCTCCTCCGGCGCCACGCTGGCGGCCATCGCGCAGAAGCTGCCGGACCTGCCGAAGGACGCGGTGGTGCTGGGCTTCAACTACGACACGGGCGAGCGGTACCTCTCGATCGAGGGCTTTCTGCCCGCCTGATGCCCCCGACTCCTTCGCGCCGGCTGCACCTGGCGGCCGGCGGCGACGCGTCGGCGCCGCGCAGCCCCGCCCAACAGCTGTTCGCGTCGCTCACCGGGCGCATCGACGCGCAGCGCGCGCTGCTGGCCGAGTGGGCCGCCGCCATCGAAGCCTACGACCAGCGCTACGCGCAGGACTACCTGCCGCTGCATGCGCAGTACCGCGACCTGCACGTCGAGTTGCTGGACTTCCTGGACGTGGCCGCTTCGGGCGGCATGCGGCTGGGCCGCACCGACCTGCAGGCGCTGCACGAACTCATCGCCGACATGGCCGCCGGCCTGCTGCTGGGCGAGGACGATGCGGCCCGGCGCGGCCGCCTGGACGCCCTGCTCGACAAGTACGCCTCGCCGGCGCCGCAGACGCCGGAGGACGACGATGGCCCCGACGCCGTGCTGCGCCGGGTGGAGGCCGAGGCGTCCGCCGCGCGCGCCGAGGCCGAGGCCGCGCGCGCCGCGCACCACGCGCAGCGCCGCAGGAAGGGCACCGCGCGCGAGCAGCGCGCCCGCCGGCAGTCCGAGGAGGCCGTCCAGGCCAGCCAGTCGGTGCGCGCGGTCTATCGCCAGCTGGTCAGCGCCCTGCACCCCGACCGCGAGCCCGACGAGCAGGAGCGCCTGCGCAAGACGGCCCTAATGCAGCGCGTGAACCAGGCCTATGCCGCCAACCGCCTGCTGGACCTGCTGCAACTGCAGTTGGAGATCGAGCAGATCGACGCCGGCCACGTCGACGGCCTGGGCGACGCGCGCCTGGGCCACTACAACCGCGTGCTGGCCGACCAGCTGGCCGAACTGCAGCAGGAGGTGCGCGCGGTCGAGGCGGGCTTCAAGGCACGCCATGGCCTGAACCCGCACGGCAGGCTGCGCCCGGCGCTGGTCGCGGACCGGCTGCGGCACGAGATGGCCCGCCTGCACAACGCCATCCGCGCGCTGCAGCAGGAGCGGCGCATGCTGGCGGATGCCGACTTCTTCAAGCGCTGGGTGCGGGCGCAGCGGCAGATGGACGCGCCCTGAGCTTCCTACAATGGCGGGTCGTCCCCGCCCCTGCCCGATCACCACGGGCCGCGCGCCATGATCCGCCTGTCCGAACTCAAGCTACCGCTCGACCACGCGCCCGAGGCGCTGCCCGCGCTCATCGCGCAGACGCTGGGCATCGCGCCCGCCGGCATCGCCGGCCACACCGTCCACAAGCGCAGCTTCGACGCGCGCAAGGCCGAGCTGCTGGCGGTCCACATCGTTGACGTGCAGCTGGCCGATGCCGCGCAGGAGGCCGCGCTGCTGGCGCGGCATGCGAAGAATCCGCACGTCCAGCCGGCGCCCGACATGGCCTACCGCGCCCCGGTGCACGCCGCGGAAGGCACGCCGCGGCCGGTCGTCGTCGGCTTCGGCCCCTGCGGCATCTTCGCGGCGCTGCTGCTGGCGCAGATGGGCTTCCGGCCGATCGTGCTGGAGCGCGGCAAGGCGGTGCGCGAGCGCACGCAGGACACCTGGGGCCTGTGGCGCCGCAAGGAGCTGGACCCGGAGTCGAACGTGCAGTTCGGCGAGGGCGGCGCCGGCACCTTCTCCGACGGCAAGCTCTACAGCCAGATCAAGGACCCGCGCCACCTCGGCCGCAAGGTGCTGACGGAGTTCGTGAAGGCCGGCGCGCCGGAGGAGATCCTGTGGGAGGCGCACCCGCACATCGGCACCTTCCGCCTGGTGAAGATGGTGGAGAACATGCGCGCCGAGATCGTCGCGCTGGGCGGCGAGATCCGCTTCCGGCACAAGGTGACGGACATCCTCGTCGAAGGCGGCCACCTGCGGGGCCTGACGGTGCTGGACCAGGCCGGCGGCCAGCCGTACGAGATGCGCGCCGACCACGTGGTGATGGCGCTCGGCCACAGCGCGCGCGACGCTTTCGCCATGCTGCACGGCCGCGGCGCGCCGATCGAGGCCAAGCCCTTCTCCATCGGCTTCCGCGTCGAGCACCCGCAGGGGCTGATCGACCGCGCGCGCTGGGGCCGGCACGCCGGCCACCCGGCGCTGGGCGCGGCCGAGTACCGCATCGTCCACCACGCCGGCAACGGCCGCTCGGTCTACAGCTTCTGCATGTGCCCCGGCGGCACGGTGGTGGCGGCCACCAGCGAGCCGCAGCGCGTGGTGACCAACGGCATGAGCCAATACTCGCGCGCCGAGCGCAACGCCAACGCGGGCATCGTGGTCGGCATCGAGCCGGCCGACTACCCGACCGACTACCGCCACCTCGACCTCCCGCCCGAGGCGCTGGAGCGTGCGCAGGGCCGGCCGCACCCGCTGGCCGGCATCGAGCTGCAGCGCCGGCTGGAGTCGCTGGCCTTCGTGCTCGGCGGCGGCGACTACTGCGCGCCGGGGCAGCTCGTCGGCGACTTCGTGGCCGGCCGGGCGTCGACGGACTTCGGCGAGGTGCAGCCCAGCTACCGGCCCGGCGTGCGCCTGGGCGACCTGCACGGCGCCCTGCCCGGCTACGCCATCGCCGCCATGCGCGAGGCCTTCCCCGCCTTCGGCCGCAAGATCCCCGGCTTCGACCGGCACGACGCAGTGCTGACCGGCGTGGAGACGCGCACCTCCTCGCCCATCCGCATCGCGCGCGACGGCGACACGCTGCAGTGCCCCGGCATCGCCGGCCTGTTCCCGGCCGGCGAGGGCGCGGGCTACGCGGGCGGCATCCTCTCGGCCGGGGTGGACGGCATCAAGGCGGCCGAAGCCGTGGCGCGCAGCCTCGCGGCGCAGGCCGAGGCGCGGAGGGTGCCGGCATGACGACGATGCAGCGCCCGAACGACGCCCGCCTCTTCGCCCTGGCCGTCGCGGCCATGGCCGCGGTGGTGCTCGCCTCCAACATCCTGGTGCAGTACGCCATCAACGACTGGCTGACCTGGGGCGCCTTCACCTACCCGGCGGCCTTCCTGGTGAGCGAGCTGGTCAACCGCCGCTTCGGGCCGCGCATCGCGCGCCGCGTGGCGTGGGTGGGCTTCGCGGTGGCGGTGGCAGCCTCGCTCGTGCTGGCGCCGGCGCGCATCGCCCTGGCCTCGGGCACCGCCTTCATCGCCTCGCAATGGCTGGACATCGGCGTGTTCGACCGCCTGCGCCGCGCCGCCTGGTGGCGCGCGCCGCTGGCGGCCACCGTCGCCGCCGCGCTGCTGGACAGCGCCGTGTTCTGGGGCATCGGCTTCGCCGGCACCGGCAGCCCGTGGATCACCTGGGCACTCGGCGACCTGGCGGTGAAGCTGGCGGTGGGCGTCGGCATGCTGCTGCCCTTCCGCCTGCTGATCGCGCGCAGCCTAGGGCCGCAGCCCTCCAGCGCCTCTTCCTGAACCCCTTTCGCCCGCCCTGCCGACGACGACATGAACGCTCCCGACGCCTCTCCCGACACCGCCGCGCCCGAGGCCGCCCCGCCGGCACCGCGCAACAACAACAAAGGCCGCCGCCGCGGCGGCAACTCCGCCAAAGCGGCCGGCGCCGAGCGCAAGGTCCATCCGCTGCTGGAGAAACTGGCGGCGCTGTACCCGAAGCTGTTCGGCGCACGCTTCCTGCCGCTGCAGCGCGGCGTGTACGAGGAGCTGCTGGCGCGCCACCCCGAGGAGCTGCCCGCCGACGAGCTGAAGGTGGCGCTGGGCCTGCATGCCCGCTCCGGGCGCTACCTGCAGGCCATCGCCGAGCGCCTGCCGCGCCACGGCCTGGACGGCCAGGTGGTCGAGCCGGTGGCGCCGGAGCACGTGCACCACGCGATCGTCGAGCTGTACCGCCGCCGCCAGGCGCGCACGCCGAACGAGGACCTGCGGCCCAAGCTGGTGGCCCGGCTGGCCGAGGCCATCGAGGCCAGCGGCCTGGACCGCGCGGCCTACACCGAGCAGGTGCGCGTCTCGCGCCCCGAGGCGCTGCTGCTGCTGGACGAGGCCTTCGCCGAGCACGGCCGCCGCGTGGCGCGGCGCGAGGCGCTGCAGCGCGCCTTCGAGGCCAGCGGCCAGCCGACGCTGGAGGCCTTCGCCGAGATGTACGGCATGGACCTGGACGAGACGCGCCGGCTGCTGGCTCAGGCCAAGGCTTCGGCCGGCCCGAAGAACTCGTAGCGCACCTGCCGCTCGGGCACGCCCAGGTGCTTGAGGGCGCGCTTGATCAGGCGCATGAACGGGCGCGGGCCGAGGAAGTACACGTCCACGTCGCGCGACGCGGGCAGCCATTCGCCCAGCCGCTGCTCGGTCAGGTAGCCCTCGGCGTCCACCTCGTCCTCGGGCACGGCGCGGTCGTAGCAGTAGTAGCGGGTGAGCAGCGGGTGCTCGGCCGCGAGCTGGTCGATGCGCTCGCGGAAGGCGTGCACGGCGCGGTCGCGCGCGCAGTGGATGAAGGTCACCGGCCGGTCGGCGCCCAGCGCGGTGGCCAGCATCGGCAGCGTGGGCGTGATGCCGACGCCGCCGCTGATCAGCACCAGCGGCCGCTCGCTGTGCTGCAGCGTGAAGTGGCCGGCCGGCGGAAACACGGCCAGCGTGTCGCCCGCCTGCACCCGGTCGTGCAGGAAGTTCGACACCTTGCCGCCAGCCTCGCGCTTGACGCTGATGCGCAGGCTGCGCCCGTTGGCCGGCGCCGACAGCGAGTAGTTGCGGCGCTGCTCCTGCCCGTCCACTGCGACGCGCAGGCCGATGTACTGGCCCGGCAGGTGCGCCATCACCGGACCGCCGTCGGCCGGCACCAGGTAGAAGGAGGTGATCTCGGCGCTTTCCTGCACCTTCTTCTCGACGCGGAAGGCGCGCTCGCCGCGCCAGCCGCCCTCGGCCGCGGCGGTGCGGTCGTAGACGTCGCGCTCGGCGGCGATCAGGACGTCGGCCAGCTGCCGGTAGGCCGCGGCCCAGGCGTCGATCACCTCGTCGGTCGCCACCTCGGCGCCCAGCACCTCGCGGATGGCGCGCAGCAGGCAGGCGCCGACGATGGGGTAGTGCTCCGGCTGCACCTGCAGCGCCACGTGCTTGTTGACGATCTGCGCCGGCAGGTCGCCCAGCGCCTCGAGCCGGTCGATGTGCTTGGCGTACATGAGCACGCTGAAGGCCAGCGCCCGCGGCTGGGCGCCGCTGTGCTGGTGCGCCATGTTGAACAGCGGGCGCACCTCGGGGTGCTCGCCCAGCAGGGTGGTGTAGAAGTGGGTGATCAGCGCCTCGCCGCCGCTTTCGAGCAGGGGCACGGTGGATTGGACGATGGCGCGTTGGCGTTCGGTCAGCATAGGGAGCAGGTTCCAGGCGAAACAAAGGGAAAGTGAACGCCCGCTGCCATGCATGCCGCGTGCCCGGCGGGGCCGCCCTTGCCCACCAAGGGTTTACGCGTAACCGAGTCAAATTGACATCTTCCGGATGCCGTCAATCCGATAGCAAAATGATCGAAATGACAACATCCGCCACCCTGCACGCGCTGGTCCCCCTGGTCGCCGATCTCGCCGAGGACCTGCCCGAGCACGAGCGCCTGCGGCGCCTGCTGGCCGCGCTGCGCACCGTGCTGCCGGCCGATGCGGCGGCGCTGCTGCGGCTGGAGGGCGAATGGCTGCGGCCGGTGGCCATCGACGGCCTGGTGCCCGACGCGCTGGGGCGGCGCTTCCGCATCGCCGAGCACCCGCGCTTCGCCCAACTGCTGGCGGCGGGGCAGGCCCTGCGCTTCCCACCCGGCAGCCCGCTGCCCGACCCCTACGACGGCCTGGTCGCGCAGCCGCACGCCGCCCTGGAGGTGCACGACTGCATGGGCTGCGTGCTGCAGGCGGGCGGCCGGCCCTGGGGGCTGCTGACGCTCGACGCGCTCGACGCCGGGCGCTTCGCCGGCCCGGCCGCACTGGACGTGCTGCAGGCCTTCAGCAACCTGGCCGCCGCCACCGTGGCGACGGCCGAGCGGCTGCGCCAGCTGCGGGCGCAGGCGCACCAGGCGCCGCCGAGCGAACCTCCCGCGTCGGCGCAGCGCATGCTGCTGGGCCAGAGCCCGGCCATGCGCCAGCTGCAGCGCGACGTGGCGCTGGTGGCGGCCAGCGAGCTGAACGTGCTGATCACCGGCGAGACCGGCACCGGCAAGGAGCTCGTCGCCCATGCCGTGCACGCGCAGTCGGCGCGGGCGGCGCGGCCGCTGGTCAGCATCAACTGCGCGGCCCTGCCCGACAACCTGGTCGAGAGCGAGCTGTTCGGCCACGCGCGCGGCGCCTTCACCGGCGCGCTGTCCGAGCGCCGCGGCAAGTTCGAGCAGGCGCACCAGGGCACGCTGTTCCTGGACGAGGTGGGCGAGCTGTCGCTGCCGGTGCAGGCCAAGCTGCTGCGCGTGCTGCAGAGCGGCCAGCTGCAGCGCCTGGGCTCGGACCGCGAGCACCGGGTGGACGTGCGCGTGATCGCCGCCACCAACCGCGACCTGGCGGCCGAGGTGCGCGCCGGCCGCATGCGCGCCGACTTCTACCACCGCCTGAGCGTGTACCCGCTGCACGTGCCCGCGCTGCGCGAGCGCGACAGCGACGTGCTGCTGCTGGCCGGCTTCTTCCTGGAGGAGAACCGCTCGCGGCTGGGCCTGCGGGGGCTGCGCCTGGACGCGGCCGCCCAGTCCGCCCTGCTGGCGCGCAGCTGGCCCGGCAACGTGCGCGAGCTGGAGCACCTCATCAGCCGCGGCGTGCTGCGCGCCCTCAGCCGCACGCCGCATGCCACCGCGCCGGGCCGCGCGCGCATGCTCACGCTAGGGGCGGCGGACCTGGCCGGCACGGTGGCGGCGGCCGCGCCGGCGCATGCGCCCGCCGCGCCGGCGCCGGCCCACGAGGCCGAGGCCCCCGGCCTGCGCCAGGCCGTGCTGGCCTACGAGCGCCGCCTGATCGAGGACAGCCTGCAGCGCCACGGCGGCCGCTGGGCCGCCGCCGCGCGCGAGCTGCGCATGGACCGCGGCAACCTGCAGCGGCTGGCGCGGCGCCTGGGCCTGGGCCGGCCCTGAACGCGGCGAAGGCCGCGCGGGGCGGCCTTCGGAGGACGGGGCATCGCGGCGGGTGCCGCGCGGCGGATCAATAGGCGCCGGGTGCGGCGTTCTGCAGCGCCGCGATGCGCTGCTCGATCGGCGGGTGGGTGGCGAACAGGCTGCCCAGCTTGCCGGTGATGCCCATCGCCTCCACCGAGCGCGGCAGCTCGCCGGCCGGCAGGCCGCCCAGGCGCGCCAGCGCGTTGATCATCGGCTGCCGGCGGCCCATCAGCTGCGCGGCGCCTGCGTCGGCGCGGAACTCGCGCTGACGCGAGAACCAGGCCACCACGATGGCGGCGGCGAAGCCCAGCACGATGTCCAGCACGATGGTGGTGACGATGTAGCCGATGCCGGGGCCGGAGTTGTTGTCGCTGCCGCGGCGCAGGAAGCCGTCGACCACGTAGCCGATCACGCGCGAGAGGAACACGACGAAGGTGTTCATCACGCCCTGGATCAGCGTCATCGTCACCATGTCGCCGTTGGCCACGTGCGCGATCTCGTGGCCGATCACGGCCTCGACCTCCTCGCGCGTCATGTTCTGCAGCAGGCCGGTGGACACGGCCACCAGCGCCGAGTTCTTGAACGCGCCGGTAGCGAAGGCGTTGGGCTCGCCCTCGAAGATGCCGACCTCGGGCATGCCGATGCCGGCCTGGTCGGCGAACTTGCGCACGGTGGCGACGATCCAGGCCTCGTCGGGCGACTGCGGCTCGTTGATGAGGCGCACGCCGGCGCCCATCTTGGCCATGGTCTTGGACAGCAGCAGCGAGATGATCGCGCCGCCGAAGCCCATGACGAGCGCGAAGCCCAGCAGCGCGCCCAGGTTCAGGCCGTTGGCCGTGAGGTAGCGGTTGACGCCCAGCAGGCTGGCGACGATGCCGAGCACCGCGACCACCAGCACGTTGGTCATGACGAACAGAAGAATGCGTTTCAAGGTGGGTTTCTCCGTGAGAGGGGCACGACGGCCCGCCGTGGCGGGCAGATGAGGCCGGCGGCGGAAAGTTTCAAGGACGGGCGGGGCGGGATGGTTGTTCTGGCTTCTGGCGCCCTGCGCACCGGCCGGCTGCGAAATCGATGATAGGAGCAAAGCCGGCGGCGCCCGGCGCACACCATCACGTTCACTCGGGATAAAGCCGCTCGCCCAGCGTGGCGCCGGCCTTGCGCAGGGCGGGCAGGAATGCCTCGCGGAACTCGGCGAAGCTCATGCGCTCGGCGCGCACCGCGATGCTCATGG
>NZ_JBIQNC010000043.1:0-27239 GCF_044462705.1 Xenophilus sp. | reverse complement strand
CGCTGGGTGACGCGCCGCACGGTGATGGAGTCGTCCACCACCAGCACCAGCGGCACCTCGGCGTGCGCCGGCAGGGCCAGCGCCGCCGCCGGGCCCTGGGGCTGGTCCGCCGCGGCCGTGGGCGCCACCGTCTCCGCCGCCGCGGGCCGGGACACGAGCGCGCCGGCCTGCAGTTGCCGCGCCGCATCGCCGTGCAGCGCGGCCAGCGCCACCGGGTTGTAGATCAGCGCCACCGCGCCGGAGGCCAGCACCGAGATGCCCGCCAGGCCCGGCACGCGCGCCAGCTGCGGCCCGAGGTTCTTGACCACCACTTCCTGGTTGCCCAGCACTTCGTCCACGTGCAGCGCGACGCGCTGCGCGGCGCTTCGCACCACGACGATGGTGTTGGTCCGGCCTGCCGGGCGCTCGCTGCGCGCGGAGGACTGCAGCAGCGCGCCGGCCCAGAAGAAGGGCACCTCCTCGCCGCCGAAGACGTGGTGGCCGCTCGCGTAGGCGCGCGCCAGGTCGTCGGCGCCGGCGCGCTGCACCAGTTCGACCAGGTTGGCCGGCACGCCCACCGAGACCTCGCCCGCGCGCAGCATCACCACGTGCGTGACGGCGGTGGTCAGCGGCAGCACCAGCTTGAACTCGGTGCCCTTGCCCTCGGCGCTGCGGGTCTCGATGCGGCCGCCCAGCGCGGCCACCTCGGAGCGCACCACGTCCATGCCGATGCCGCGGCCCGCCAGCTCCGACACCTCGGCGGCGGTGGAGAAGCCGGGCCGGAAGATCAGCTCGGCGACTTCCTCGTCGCTCGGCTCCTGCCCCGCCGCCACCAGGCCCTGCGCCCGGGCGCGCGCCAGGATGCGCTCGCGCGGCAGGCCGGCGCCGTCGTCGCGGAAGCCGACCGACACGTCGTTGCCTTCCTGCCGCAGGTCGATGGTGATCAGGCCGGCCGGCTCCTTGCCGGCGCGCTCGCGCGCGGCCGCGTCCTCGATACCGTGGGCCACGCAGTTGCGCAGCAGGTGCTCGAAGGCGGGCGTCATGCGGTCGAGCACGCCGCGGTCCATCTCGATGGTGCCGCCGGTGATGTCCAGGCGCACCTGCTTGCCGGTGTCCTTCGACGCCTGGCGCACCACGCGGTAGAGGCGGTCGGACAGGCCCTCGAACTCCACCATGCGGGTGCGCAGCAGGCCGCGCTGCAGCTCGCGCGTCTGGCGCGCCTGGGCCGACAGGTCGTCTTCCGTCGCCTGCACCGCCTTCTGCAGCGTGCGCTGCACGGTGGCCACGTCGTTGACCGACTCGGCCATCATGCGGGTGAGTTCCTGCACGCGGGTGAAGCGGTCGAACTCTAGCGGGTCGAAGGACTGCTGCGTGTCCTTGGCCTGCGCCAGGCGCGACTGCATCTGGCTCTCGGCCTGCACCTCGATGTCGCGCAGTTGCTGGCGCAGGCGGTCGAGGTTGCCGGTCAGGTCGCCCAGCGAGCTGCGCAACTGGGCCAGCTCGGCCTCCAGGCGCGAGCGGGTGATGATCACCTCGCCGGCCTGGGCCACCAGGCGATCGAGCAACTGGGCACGGATGCGCACGGTCTGGCCCGAGCCGGCGCGGGCCGGCAGCGCCACCGGCTGGGCCGGGCGCGGCAGGGGCCGGGCGGGCGCGGGCGCCGCGGCAGCCGGCTCGGTAGCCTCGGCCTTCTCGACCACGATGGCCGGCACCGCGGGCGCGGCCGCCACCGCGGCGGCGGCCCGCTGCACCAGCTCGGCCTGGCCGGCGGAATCGGCCGCGCGCAGGCGGTCGAAGGTGTTCTGCAGGATGTCGAAGCGGCCCAGCAGGGCCTCGATGGCGGCGCGCTCGCCGGCGTCGACGGCGATCCCCTCGATCGCCGACTCCATGCGGTGCGCGCGTTCGCCCAGGCGCATGGCGCCGGCCAGCCGCGCGCTGCCCTTGAGCGTGTGCAGGGCCCGCAGCGCCGCGGCGCGGTGCTGGCCATCGTCGGGATGGTGGCTCCAGGCGCGCAGCGAGGCGCCCAGCCGCGGCAGCAGCTCGGTCGCCTCTTCCTCGAAGACGGGGAAGAGGTCGGGATCGACCGCGTCGGCGAGGTCGATGGTGTCGTCGCCGTCCTCGTCCAGCTCTGCCGGTGCCGCGATGGCCTGCGCCAGGGTGGCGGGCGCAGCGGGCGCAGCGGGCGCAGCGGGCGCGAGGGCCGGCGCAGGCGCCTCGGCCGTTTCCGCAGCAGGCGCGGCGGACAGGGGTGAGGACGCCAGTTCGCGCAGATCGTCCAGCACGGACGCCTGCGGCTCCTTCAGGAAGCCGGCGGCGAACTGGTGCAGCAGCCGGCGCACCTCTTCGGCGGCGGCCACCAGCACCCGGCCCTGGGCCCCGGTGCCGCGGCCCATCGTGTGCAGGTGGTCCAGCGCCGCCTCGACCAGGCGCGCCATGTTCGACAGGCCGTGGAAGCCGACCGTGGCCGAACTGCCGGCCAGCGAGTGCGCCAGCCCGACGGTGGACTCGCCGATGGGCTGGTCCGGCTGGGCCGCCCACTCGCCGACGTCGATGGCCAGTTGGCGGGACCATTCGTCCGCCTCGTTCAGGTAGACGTTGTACAGCGGGATGCCGATGCGCAGCGGGCCGATGACCTTGACCTGCTCTTCGGCGGCTTCGGCCGCGGCGATCGCCAGGTCTTCCGCAGGGGCCGGCTCGGCCGGGGCGGCCTCGGCCTGTGCAGGCTCGGGCTGCGCGGGCGCGGCAGCGTCCTCTTCGGCCTCGGCCGACACGCCGGATTGCTCCACCGGCGGCGGCGTGTCCTGCATGGCCTCCTCGGCGGCTTCGGCGTCCGGCTCCAGCGGCAGCTCGAAGTCCAGCGGCGCGTCCGCGGACGGCACCGGCGCCGGGGCGGCGGCCAGGAAGTCGATGTCCTCGCCGCCCGCCAGCGCGGCCGGCGTTGCCGGTGCCGCAGGGCCCTTGCGCGACGGCAGGATGTCCGTGACGGCGAAGTCGTCGTGCCCCCAGTCGGTGTCGGGCGGCGTGCCTTCGGTCGCGGCGGCCGGCTCCCGCTCGCCCGGCAGGGGTTCGATGTCGAAGTCCAGGTCGAGCGGCGGCAGCTCGTGCAGCGGCGCCAGGTCGGTCGGGGCGTCCGCGCGGTCGACGGCGGGCGGCTCGGCGACCGGCGGCTCGGCAGCGATCTGCCGCGCCGCGACGGCGAGCGCCTCGGCGTCCGGCAGGGCCGTGGCCGCAGGCGCGGGCACCTCGTCCCCGTTGGCCAGCGCCTCGGCGGCGGCACGCATCGGCGCGGCCTGCCAGGCGTGCGGCTGGCCGGAGGCGATGGCCTCCACCCACTGCGAGAACTGACCCAGCGCAGCGGCCGTGCCGTCCAGCAGCGCCGGCGTGGCGGGGCGCTGGTCGGCCAGCCAGGTGTTCAGCACCTGCTCGAAGGCCCAGGCGGCTTCGCCGAACTCCATCAGCCCGACCATGCGCGAGCTGCCCTTGAGGGTGTGGAAGGCACGGCGCAGCACGGTCAGCTCGCCCATGTCGGCGGCGCTGTCGCGCAGGTTGCCGATGGCGGCCTGACCGCCCTGGATCACCTCGGTGGCCTCTTCCAGGAAGATGTTCTGGAGGTCGTCCTCCTCCAGCTCGGTGACCTCGGTGTCGGGCAGCACCTCCAGCGGCGCCGGGCCGGTGATCTTGGCGGTCCAGCTCTCGGCGGCACGGCTGAACTCCTCCAGCGCGGGCGCGGCCGAGGCGCCGGGCTTCGGCACCGCCAGCGCCGCCAGGCGGGCCGCGATCTGCGCGTCCACCTCGTCCACGCTGAGCACGGTGTCGGCCTGCACCACGGTGCCCGAGGGCGCGGCCACCAGGTCGGCGCCGATGCCGTGGATGGGCGCGCTGGCATCGACCTGCCGGCCCATCAGCGGCTTGAGCTCGCCGGCCTCGTCGTCGAACACGAACAGCCGCTTGGCCAGCGCCGGCTGGTAGCCGAGCATGTCGATCAGGAAGCCCAGCGCGCCGAGGTTGTTGCCCAGCGACTCGACGTGCTGCCCGCCCGCGGCACTGCCGCCGGCCATCAGGTGGTCGACGTTGTCGCGCATGCGCTGCACGGTGCGCGCGGCCTGCTCCAGCCCGAGCACGGAGAACACACCGCGCATCTGCAGAAGCTGGTTGGGCACGGTGCGCAGCAGCCCCATCTCGGTGGGGCGGCGGAAGAACTGGTCGAGCGACTTCTCCAGCTCGGACAGGTGCGCGCGCAGCTCGTCGACCACGGTGCCCATGGTCTGGCGGTCGCTGACGCGGCGGTACAGCTCCTCCATCCAGGGTTCCAGCGGCTCGGGGCGGCCGCCCTCGCGGGCGCGCTCGATGCGCCCGGCCAGCTGCACGGTGCGGGCGGTGAGCTGCCGGTCCTGCGGGTCGAGGTCCTCGAAGGCGGCCTCCAGGTACAGCACCGAGGTCGCCACCTCCATCGCCAGCTCGGTCGAGGGCGCGCGGCCCGAGCGCAGCGAGGCGTCGACCGCGTTGTGCAGCGCCTGCACCATCGGCGCGCTGGCCGGATGCACCTTCAGCAGCGATTCGCCGAGCTGCGCGAAGGTGTCGGCCACCTGGCGCAGCCGCGAGAGATCGCCGCCCGAGAGGGCCGACCACATCTCCTTGGCGGTCTCGATGCGCTTGCGGGCCTGGGCCAGCACGTTCGGGTCGAAGCGGCCGAACTGCACCGTGGCGTAGTCGACCTGCTCGTGGTTGGACACGCCCCAGCCCACGCGCACGGCGCGCAGCAGCGGCGCCTCGTCGCGCGGCGTGGGCACGGCCTGGGCGCAGAAGAACAGCAGGTCCTGGCCCAGCCGGTCGGACACGGTGGTGTCGCCGCGGGCCAGCGTCGTGTACTGCAGCAGCACGCGCGAGGCGGCGCGCTTGACGTAGATGTCGGGCGGCAGCAGCGACAGCGACAGCGCCTCGAAGAAGCCGCCGGCCAGCATCCAGAAGCTGGCCACCCGCGGCTGCGCCGCGCCGCGGCCGAGGCCGGCGCACACCACCGACAGGCGCCGGGCCGCCGCCTCGTCGCCGCCCTTGACGACCTTCAGCACGTCCCGGTCGAGCTGGGTGCGCACGGCCGGGTCGTAGATCATGGTGCGGAAGCCGGCCGGCTTCGGCACCTCGGCCCAGACCCAGGGATAGGTCCACAGGTCGGCCGGGTGCACGCGCTCGGTGCCCACCAGCTCCAGCACGTCGCGGTACTGCGGGAACAGCGCCACCGCCGAGACGGCCTTGCCGGCCAGCACGGCGGCGAGGAAGTCGCCCACCGCGAAGCCGGCCTGCTCCACCTTCTGCACTGCGGCGTCGGTGCACCGGGCCGGCTCCAGCACGAAGCTCTGGACGGCGAACTCCATGGCGCCGAGCACCATCGCCGGTGCCGCGTGGCCGACCATCTGCAGCGCGCCGACGGCCTGGTGCAGCTGCTGGCGCGCCATGCGCAGCGGGCCGCTGTCCTGCTCGGACGCGCCTTCGCGCGCCTGGCGCCGCAGCGACTTGCCGGCGGTCTCGATCGATTTCTGGACTTCGCCGATCACCCAGGCCAGCGGCCCGAGGTCTTCGGAAGCGGGGGCGTTGCCCGCGACCGGGGCGTTGGCGGACGGGCGATTCGACACGTGGCTGCTCGCGATAAGAGGATGTCTGTCGTCAGGCGATCTTGAAGCGGGCCACCGACTGGCGCAGCTCCTCGGCCATGTGCGAGAGTTCGCGCACCTGCTTGGCCGTCTCGCGCGTGCCCTCGCCGGTCTGCTCCGTCACGGCGAAGATGTGCTGGATGTTGGCGGCCACCACGTTGGCCGACTCGGCCTCGCGGGAGGCGGACTGCGAGATCTGCTCGATCAGCTCGGCCAGGCGGCGCGACACGCGGTCGATCTCCGACAGGGCCGTGCCGGCGTTGTCGGACAGCTTGGCCCCTTCCACCACGCCCTGCGTCGAACGCTCCATGGCGCCCACCGCGTCCTGCGTGTCGGTCTGAATGGCCTTCACCAGCGCCGAGATCTGGCGCGTGGCGTCGGCGGAGCGCTCGGCCAGCCGCTGCACTTCCTCGGCCACCACCGAGAAGCCGCGGCCCGCTTCGCCGGCGGACGCGGCCTGGATGGCGGCGTTCAGGGCCAGCACGTTGGTCTGTTCCGTGATGTCCGAGATCAGTTCGGTGATTTCGCCGATCTCCTGCGAGGACTCACCCAGGCGCTTGATCCGCTTGGAGGTCTCCTGGATCTGGTCGCGGATCGAGTTCATGCCGCCGATCGCGTTCTGCACGGCCTGCAGGCCCGAGGAAGCGGCCTGCAGCGACTGGCGCGCCACCGAGGCGGATTCCTGCGCCTGCGAGGACACGCCGTTGATGCGCTCGGCCATCGTCAGCACCGACTGGCCGGTCTCGCGGATCTCGCGCAGCTGCTCGGTGGAGGCGGCCAGCAGCTCGGTCGAGGTGCTTTCCACCTGCGACGTGGTCTGCGCCACGCGGGTGGCCGTGTTCTGCACGTTGCCCACCAGCAGGCGCAGTTCTTCCACCGTGTAGTTCACCGAGTCGGCGATGGCGCCGGTGATGTCCTCCGTCACCGTCGCCTCGTGCGTCAGGTCGCCCTCGGCCACCGTCTGCAGCTCGTTCATCAGGCGAAGAATGGCCGCCTGGTTGGCCGCGTTGATGCGGTTGGCCTCCTCGCTGGCGCGCTCGGCCTCCAGCCGCTCGCGCTCGGCCTCGGCGGCGCGCTCGCGCCCCTCGCGCACCTGCACGTAGCCGATGGCGGCCGCCACCGCCAGCGCGGCCACCGCCAGCACCACCAGCATCAGCAGCGTGCCGGCGCCCAGGCCGCTCTGGTCCGACAGCTCGGCCTGCAGCGTGCCCAGCGAGGTGCGCAGCGGCTCGCTGTCGGCCAGGATGGTGGACTGCGCCTCGCGCGCGGCCACCAGGCCCTGCAGGTTGCCCAGGATGGCGCTGGCCTGCGTGCGGGTCTGCTCGTAGGTCTTGAGGATGGCGTCGAGCTGCTCGCGCGTCTGCGCGTCGCGCGTGCCGGGCAGGCGCTGCTGCGCGTTGCCGTCGAGCAGGCCGCGGGCGATGTCCTGGAAGCTGTTGAGGTCCTTGCCCAGCAAGAACACGGCGTCGGGGCTCACGCCTTCCACCGTCAGGAATTCGTTGGCCGACTTGCCGATGCGCTGCGTCAGCATCACGAGCTGGCCGGCGGCCGAGATCTCGGGCACCGTGGCGTTCTGCTGCATCTTGAGCGAGGCGACGGTCTCGGCCATCTCCAGCAGATCCGAAGACTGGCGGTTGATGGTGCGCAGCGCCGTGCCCACCTGGGTCAGGATCTGCTTCTGGTCCAGCACCACCTTGGCGCTGCTCTCGGCGCGGTTGACCAGCGGCTCGATCTTCTGCATCTCGCCGTCGTACTGCGCGCCGACGCGCGCCAGGCCGAGCGATTCGTCGCCGCCGGCCAGGCCGCGCACCTGGCGCAGCAGGTCGTCCGCGCTGTCCTTGACCTCGTCGAAGGCGGCGGGCGTGCCCACCAGCGCCTGCGACACGGACTTGGCCAGGCGCTGCGACTGCATCAGCGACTGGCCGGTGGCCGCCACCTGCTGCGCGACGCGGTCGGCGTGCAGGATGGCCGAGCCGGCCGTCAGCAGCAGCAGCAGCACCAGCACCGCCAGCACGATCGACAGCAGGCGCTGCTGGCGCGCGGAGCGGTTCACCGGCGGCACCGGCACCGGCGCGACCGGGGAGCCGCCCTCCGCGGATGCGGCGGCAGCCTCGGCCTCGTCGCGGCTGGGCCGCAGCTCCACCGGCGCCTCGACCACCGGCGCAGGGGCCGGCGCGGGCGCGGCGGCCTCGCGCGGGATGTAGACGGTCTTGTCCTCCGGCGGCTGCAGCGTCTCGAGGTTGTCGAACGCCAGCGCCGCGGCATCGCCGTTCGCGGGCACGCCGTCCTCGCGGGTGGGCAACAACTTCTTGAACTTGTCAGCGATCGAGTTCACGGTCGGTCCTTCGATGGAGTGAAAGCGGCGCCGCCAGGCTCAGGCGCCAATGCTCAGGAATTCAGGCAACTGCGCCAGGGCGGCGAGCTGGATCTCCTGCCAGCGCCGCCCGGCGCTGTCGATGTAGGTGTCGCCCTGCCAGGACGGCGACCCGCCGGCGGGCGCCTCGGAGGTGACGAAGGCCTCCACGCCGCGCAGGCCGGCCAGGCGGTCGACCAGCAGGGCGCAGTTCACCTCCAGCGCCTCGTTGAGCGCCACCAGGCGCGACTGCCCGCGCGCGGCTTCGCCGGCCGGCGAGGCAGCCTGGCCGCCGGCGAAGGCCGACAGCTGCACCACGCCATACAGCCCGCCGCGCAGGTTGGCCACGCCCAGGAACCAGGGCAGCGTGTAGGGCACCGCCTGCGGCGGCGTCCACGGGAAGATCTCTCCTGCCTGCCCCAGGGGCAGCAGGTAGCCCGCGTCGCCGGCCTCGACGGCCAGCCAGGACGCGGACACGCCCGCCGTGCGGGCCGTCTGCAGACGGTCGGCGAGGCGGGCCTGGAATTCGCGGAGGGCTTCGCGGGCGGCCATGCGCTAGGGAACGGCGTGCGCTCAGTTCAGGGCGCGGATCTTCGCCAGCAGCTCGGCGGGCTCGACCGGCTTCACGATGTAGTCGCGCGCGCCCTGGCGCATGCCCCACACGCGATCGGTCTCCTGGTTCTTGCTGGTGCACAGGATGATCGGCACCTCGGCGAACTGCGGGTTGCGCGCCAGCGCCCGGGTGAGCTGGAAGCCGTTCTGCCCGGGCATGACCACGTCCATCAGGATCAGGTCGGGCTTGTCGGCCTCCAGGCGGCGCATGGCATCGTCGGCGTTCTCGGCGGTCTGGACCGCGAAGCCGTTCTTCTGGAGCAGGTCGGACAGGAACATCAGTTCCGTCTTGGAGTCGTCGACGACGAGGACTTTGCGAATGGGCATTTAGGCTTCCTGTTGCGCAGCGCCGAACTGCTGCACGGCCTGCAGCAGCTGTTCCTTGGTGAAGGGTTTGGTGAGGTATTCCTGCGAGCCGACCATGCGGCCGCGCGCCTTGTCGAACACACCGTCCTTGGACGAGAGCATCACCACGGGGACGTTGGCGAAATGCGCGTTGCGCTTGATGATGGCGCAGGTCTGGTAGCCGTCCAGGCGGGGCATCAGGATGTCGCAGAAGATCAGCTGCGGCTTGTGGTCGTTGACCTTGGACAGCGCGTCGTAGCCGTCCTCGGCCAGCAGCACCTCGTGGCCGCCCTGCTTGAGGAAGATCTCGGCGCTGCGCCGAATCGTGTTGCTGTCGTCGATGACCAGCACCTTGTAACCGGATCCACTCGTGCTCATCGGCACCTCATCCTCGTTGAACGTACCCCCTGGGCCCTGTGCGCCAGCGGGCGCACCCCACGCCTGGCGATGTGCGATCCTCGGCGGATCAGATCTCGACCATCTCGAAGTCTTCCTTGCGGGCGCCGCACTCGGGGCAGGTCCAGTTCATGGGCACTTGCTCCCACGGCGTGCCAGGCGCAATACCATCCTCCGGCCAGCCCGCCGCTTCGTCGTAGATCCACCCGCAGATCAGGCACATCCAGGTTTTCGTGTTCATCGCAGCTTACGAGCCTTGTACATAGAATGCAACGATTGTATCTAGACGTCTCAAACAAAGCTGTGCAAGACGTCTCACATACGCCACCCGGCGGCGCCCTTCCGAAGCCAATGAATACGTACTTACTACCACCGGAAGGCCCGCCGGAACCCGGCAATGGTAACGAGCCGGATACGGCCGACCTTGACGCAGCGGCGGACGACGACGGCCGCCCGCCCTGCGTGCTGGTGTTCAACGCCAGCGACCCGAGCGGCGCCGGCGGCCTGAGCGGCGACGCCCTGGCGATCGCGTCGGTTGGCGCTCACATGCTGGGCGTGGTGACGGGTGTGTTCGCCCGCGACACGGCCGAGGTGTTCGATCACTTCCCCCTGGACGAGGAGCAGGTGGCCGAGCAGGCGCGCGCCATCCTGGAGGACGTGCAGGTGCAGGTGATCAAGGTCGGCTTCGCCGGCAGTCCGGACAACCTGGGCCGCATCGCGGAGGCCGCATCGGACCACCCGGACGTGCCGGTGGTGGCCTACATGCCGCACCTGTCCTGGTGGAGCGACGAGGAGATCGAGAGCTACCTGGACGCCTTCGCCGAGCTGGTGCTGCCGCAGACCGCCGTGCTGGTGGGCAACCACAGCACGCTGTGGCGCTGGCTGCTGCCCGACTGGAGCGGCGACCGGCCGCCGCTGGCGCGCGACATCGCCCGGGCGGCCGGGGAGCACGGCGTCTCGTACACCCTGGTGACGGGCCAGGTGCGCCCCGACGGCGCCATCGAGAACACGCTGGCGTCGCCCCAGGCCGTCGTCGCTAGCGAGAAGTACGAGCGGCTGGAGGCGGTGTTCTCCGGCGCCGGCGAAACGCTGTCGGCTGCGCTGGCGGCGCTGCTGTCCACCGGCGCCGACCTGGCCGCCGCCACCGCCGAGGCGCTGGCCTACATGGACCGCTGCCTGGACGCGGGCTTCCGCCCCGGCATGGGCCACGTGCTGCCCGACCGCCTGTTCTGGGCGCAGCCCGATACCGAGGGCGACGAGGACGAAGCCGCACCGTCCGACTTCGCCCTGCCGCCCCACGAGACCCGACATTGACCGCATGACCACCGACCTCAACGACCAGCTCTTCGAACGCGCCCGCGCCGTCATTCCCGGCGGGGTGAACTCGCCCGTGCGCGCCTTCCGCGCGGTGGGCGGCACGCCGCGCTTCATCGCCCGCGCCGAGGGCCCCTACATGTGGGACGCCGCCGGCGCCCGCTACATCGACTACATCGGCTCCTGGGGGCCGATGATCCTGGGCCACGGCCACCCGGCCGTGATCGAGGCGGTGCAGCGCGCGGTGGCCGAGGGCCTGTCCTTCGGCGCGCCGACCGAGCGCGAGATCGAACTGGCCGAGGCGATCCTGGCGCTGATGCCCTCGATGGAGATGGTGCGCCTGGTCAGCTCCGGCACCGAGGCGGCGATGAGCGCGCTGCGCCTGGCGCGCGGCGCCACCGGCCGCAAGCGCATCGTCAAGTTCGAGGGCTGCTACCACGGCCATGCCGACGCGCTGCTGGTCAAGGCCGGCTCCGGGCTGGCGACCTTCGGGCAGACCACCTCGGCCGGCGTGCCGGAGGAGGTCGTGCAGCACACCCTGGTGCTCGAGTACAACAACGTCGCGCAGCTGGAGGAAGCCTTCGCGCTGCACGGCAGGGACATCGCCTGCCTGGTCATCGAGGCCATCGCCGGCAACATGAACTTCGTGCGCGCCACGCCCGCGTTCGCCCGCCGCTGCCGCGAGCTGTGCACGCAGTACGGCGCGCTGCTGGTGGTGGACGAGGTGATGACGGGCTTTCGCGTCGGGCCGCGCGGCGCGCAGGGCGTGCTCGGCATCACGCCCGACCTCACGGTGCTGGGCAAGGTGATCGGCGGCGGCATGCCGCTGGCCGCCTTCGGCGGGCCGCGCGCCATCATGGAACAGCTCGCGCCGCTGGGGCCGGTCTACCAGGCCGGCACGCTCTCGGGCAACCCGGTGGCTACCGCCTGCGGGCTGGCGACGCTGCGCGAGATCGCCCGGCCGGGCTTCTACGAATCGCTGGCGGCGAAGACGCGCATGCTGGTCGACGGCCTCGCGGCTGCGGCGGCCGCGGAAGGCGTGCCCTTCAGCGCCGACTGCGAGGGCGGCATGTTCGGCTTCTTCCTGCTGCCGGCGCTGCCGGGCAACTACGGCCAGGTCATGCAAAGCGACGGCGCCCGCTTCAACCGCCTGTTCCACGGCCTGCTGGCGCGCGGCGTGTACATCGCGCCGGCGCTGTACGAGGCCGGCTTCGTCAGCGCCGCGCACGGCGACGCCGACATCGCCGCGACGCTGGAAGCGGCGCGCGAGGCATTTCGCGGGCTTTGATTCCAACCGGCGGCATCCGCCGCTAAAATGTCTGGTTCGCCCGCGCCCGCGGGGGTTTCATCTGCTGGTTGGGGAGGACGCCATGCCCATCGACGCCCTCTTCCAATTGGGGATCGTTCCAGTTGACCTGAACACCTCCCAAGAGGAAGAACACTTCCGTCGCCCAAGGCGACGCGCGCACGCGGCCCCGCGCTGCGCATCGATCCGATCGTCGTCATCGAATGCATCGCGGCAGCGCATGCCCGCGCGGCTGCACCCGATGCAGGATCAGGTCTGTCATAGCCGAACGCCGGCCTGAGTGCCGCGGCGCGCCACCTGCGGCGCGCCGGGCGCTCGTTCGTTCGCCGGGGCGCCGCACGCGCCCTTCTCGTTCCCCGCGGCCATCGCCGCTGCGCTTTTCATCACTGCTTCGTCCGTCGGTTTCCCGCGCCAGGGTGCGCGGGGCGCCGCACGGCCTGCTTCCCTTCATGATCCAGACGCCCTACTACCTCATCGACAAGGCCGCCCTGCAGGAGAACCTGCGGCAGGCCGCCCGGCTGCGCGAGCTGTCGGGCGCGAAGATCCTGCTGGCGCTCAAGTGCTTCGCCACCTGGCCGGTGTTCGACCTGATGCGCGAGCACCTGGACGGCAGCACCTCCTCCTCGCTGTTCGAACTGAAGCTGGGCCGCGAGAAGTTCGGCGGGGAAACGCATGCCTACAGCGTGGCCTGGTCGGACCACGAGATCGACGAGGCCGTGGCGCACGCCGACAAGATCATCTTCAACTCCGTCTCGCAGCTGCAGCGGCTGGGCGATCGCGCCGCCGCCATCCCGCGCGGGCTGCGCCTGAACCCGCAGGTCAGCGCCGCCGGCTACGACCTGGCCGACCCGGCCCGGCCCTTCAGCCGGCTCGGCGAGTCGGACGTGGCGCGGGTGGAGGCGGTCATGGACCGCATCGACGGCTTCATGATCCACAACAACTGCGAGAACCGCGACTTCGCGCGCTTCGACCAGCTGCTGGGCGAGACGGAGGCGCGCTTCGCGCCGCTGCTGGCGCGTGCGAACTGGGTCAGCCTGGGCGGCGGCATCCACTTCACCGCGCCGGGCTACCCGCTCGAGGCGCTGGGCGAGCGGCTGCGCACCTTCTCGCAGCGCCACGGCGTGCAGGTCTACCTGGAGCCCGGCGAGGCGCTGGTGCAGGACAGCGCCTCGCTGGAGGTGACGGTGCTGGACACGCTCTTCAACGGCAAGCAGCTCGCCGTGGTCGACGCCGCCACCGAGGCGCACATGCTGGACCTGCTGATCTACCGTCTCAGCGCGCGCGTGGAGCCCGATGCCGGACCGCACCGCTACATGGTCTGCGGCCGCACCTGCCTGGCCGGCGACGTGTTCGGCGAGTACGACTTCCCCGAGCCGCTGGTGCCGGGCTCGCGCATCTCGCTGCGCGATGCGGCCGGCTACACGATGGTCAAGAAGAACTGGTTCAACGGCGTCGCCATGCCGGCGATCGCCGTGAAGGAACTGGATGGCCACACGCGCGTCGTGCGCGAGTTCGGCTACCAGGACTACGTGGACAGCCTGGGCTGATCGCCCGCGTCCCCCACCCCTTGCAGGAGAACGGAGAGCAAGCCATGAAAAAGAACGTCCTCATCATCGGTGCCGGCGGCGTGGCCCACGTGGTGGCGCACAAGTGCGCGCAGAACAACCGCGCGCTGGGCGACATCCACATCGCCTCGCGCACGGTGGCCAAGTGCCAGGCCATCGTGGCGTCGGTGCTCGACAGGCGCAGCCTGCAGCAGCCCGGCGTGCTGCAGGCCCACGCGCTGGACGCGCTCGACGTGCAGGCCACGGCGGCGCTGATCCGCGCGACCAAGGCGCGCATCGTGATCCAGGCCGGCTCGTCCTTCCTCAACATGGCGGTGCTGTCGGCCTGCATCGCCACCGGCGCGGCCTACATCGACACCGCCATCCACGAGGACCCGGACAAGGTCTGCGAGACGCCGCCCTGGTACGCCAACCATGAATGGAAGCGCCGCGAGGCCTGCGCGGCCGCCGGCGTCACGGCCGTGCTGGGCATCGGCTTCGACCCCGGCGTGGTCAACGCCTACGCCCGGCTGGCGCAGGACGCCTTCTTCGACCGCATCGAGTCCATCGACATCATCGACACCAACGCCGGCTCGCACGGCCGCTGGTTCGCCACCAACTTCGACCCCGAGATCAACTTCCGCGAGTTCACCGGCACGGTCTGGTCGTGGCAGGACCGGCAGTGGACCGCCAACAGGATGTTCGAGGTGCGCCGCGAATGGACGCTGCCGGCCGTCGGCACGCAGACCACCTACCTCACGGGCCATGACGAGCTGCACTCGCTGTCCAGCCTGCTCGACGTGCCGAGCATCCGCTTCTGGATGGGCTTCTCCGACCACTACATCAACGTCTTCACCGTGCTGAACAAGCTCGGCCTGCTGTCGGAGAAGCCGGTCGCGCTCCCCGGCGGCGGCGAGGTGGTGCCGCTGCAGGTGGTCAAGGCCGTGCTGCCGGACCCGGCCTCGCTGGCGCCCACCTACCAGGGCCTGACGTGCATCGGCGACAAGGTGCGCGGCACCAAGGACGGCCAGTCGCGCGAGGTCTTCATCTACAACGTGTGCGACCACGCGGCCTGCTGGCGCGAGGTGGGCAGCCAGGCCATCTCGTACACCGCCGGCGTGCCGGCCGTGGCGGCGGCGCTGCTCATCG
Organism: Xenophilus sp.; assembly: GCF_044462705.1. Classification (NCBI taxonomy): domain Bacteria; kingdom Pseudomonadati; phylum Pseudomonadota; class Betaproteobacteria; order Burkholderiales; family Comamonadaceae; genus Xenophilus; species Xenophilus sp. The sequence goes on along the minus strand of NZ_JBIQNC010000043.1, from coordinate 12,593 downwards.
CCGACGGCACCTGGGACGTGCACCGCATGGCGAACGTCGAGGAGCTGCCGCCGCAGCCCCTGCTGGCGCTGATGGACCGCATGGGCCTGCCCACGCGCATCCAGGACGCGCAGTGCGACCGGCCGCTGGCCGAGGCGCTGGCCGGTGCGGCGCCCGATGCCAGCAACGACGCGCAGGCCGCGGTGGCCGCGCCGCGGCGCAAGGCGCGCGTGGCCTGACGCGCCGCGCGACGCCGAAAAAAGTTCGCCGAGCGGCGTAGCGAGCGGCGCCAGGTCGCGCCGAGGACCGCAGCCGTACTGACGTACGGCGAGGACCGCAGGCGCGAGATGGCGCCGCGCAGTAGCCGAGCGGCGAACTTTTCAGTGGCGGAAGTGGCGCACGCCTGAGAACACCATCGCCACGCCGCGCTCGTCGGCCGCGTCGATCACCTCCTGATCGCGCATCGAGCCGCCCGGCTGGATGACACAGGTGGCGCCGTGGTCGATCACCACGTCCAGCCCGTCGCGGAAGGGGAAGAAGGCGTCGCTGGCCACAGCGGAGCCCGCCAGCGACAGGCCGGCATGCTCGGCCTTGATGCTGGCGATGCGCGCCGAGTCGAGCCGGCTCATCTGGCCGGCGCCCACGCCCAGCGTCATGCCGCCGGCGCAGAACACGATGGCGTTGCTCTTGACGTATTGCGCCACCTGCCAGGCGAAGAGCAGGTCCTGAAGCTGTTCGGGCGTCGGCTGCTTCTTCGTCACCACCTTGAGGTCGGCCGCCTTCAGCACGTGGTTGTCGGCGGTCTGGATCAAGAGGCCCGAGCCGACGCGCTTGACGTCCATCGCGTTGCGGCCGTTGTCCCAGTCGGTCGCGCCGCCCGGCGGCAGGTCGATCTGCAGGATGCGCACGTTCTGCTTGGCCTTGGTGGCCTGGAACACGGCCAGCGCCTCCGGGCTGTAGCCGGGCGCCATCAGCACCTCGACGAACTGCTTGTTGATCTCCTGCGCGGCGGCCAGATCCACCGGCCGGTTGAAGGCGATGATGCCGCCGAAGGCGGAGGTCGGATCGGTCTTGAAGGCCTTGGCGTAGGTCTCCAGCGCGTCCTTGCCGACGGCCACGCCACAGGGGTTGGCGTGCTTGACGATCACGCAGGCCGGCTCGTCGAAGCTCTTGACGCATTCCCAGGCGGCGTCGGCGTCGGCGATGTTGTTGTAGCTCAGCTCCTTGCCCTGCAGCTGCTTCGCCGTCACCAGCGAGCCAGGCGCCGGGTACAGGTCGCGGTAGAAGGCCGCCTGCTGGTGCGGGTTCTCGCCGTAGCGCAGGTCCTGCAGCTTGACGAAGCGGCCGTTGCTCTGCGCCGGGAACAGCGAGCGCACCGGCGCGGCCTGGCCCGTGCTGGCCTCGAAGTCGATGGCGGACAGGTAGTCGCTGATGGCGCCGTCGTAGTCGGCGATGCGGTTGAAGGCGGCCACCGAGAGGGCGAAACGCGTCTTGTCGCTCACCTTGCCGCCTTCCTTCAGCTCGGCCAGCACCTGCGCGTACTGCGAGGCGTCGGTCAGCACCGCCACGTCCTTCCAGTTCTTGGCCGCGCTGCGCACCATCGCCGGGCCGCCGATGTCGATGTTCTCGATCGCGTCCTCCAGCGTGCAGCCCGGCTTGGCGACCGTCGCCTCGAAGGGATAGAGGTTGACCACCAGCAGGTCGATGGTGTCGATGCCGTGCTGCTCGATCGCCGCCACGTGCGCCGGCAGGTCGCGCCGCGCCAGCAGGCCGCCGTGGATCTTCGGGTGCAGCGTCTTCACGCGGCCGTCGAGCATCTCGGGAAAGCCGGTGTGGTCGGCCACCTCGGTCACCGGCAGGCCGGCGTCGGCCAGCAGTTTGGCGGTGCCGCCGGTGGACAGCAGCTTCACGCCCAGCGCGTCGAGCGCCTTCGCGAAGTCAAGGATGCCGGTCTTGTCGGAGACGGAGAGAAGGGCCGTGAGCGCCATGATGAGGTTGGATTGCGGGTGAGTGGGAAGTGACGCTCGTGAAGCGGGGCGAGCGCAGCGAAGCCGTTTCGGGGACACCCGCGGAGCCGGCTTTGCCGGGCCGCAGGGTGTGCCCCCTGCAAGGGGGTTGGCGGAGCGGACGAAGTCCGCGGAGACTGGGGGCTATTTCAAGATCCTGTGCTCGACGAGCTTCTTGCGCAGCGTGTTGCGGTTCAGGCCGAGCCACTGGGCGGCGCGCGACTGGTTGCCTTCGGCGCGCGACATCACCACCTCCAGCAGCGGCTTCTCGACCACGTTGACGATCATGTCGTACATACCGTCCGGCTCGGTGCCGCGCAGGTCCTTGAAGTAGCCTTCCAGGCTGCTGCGTACGCACTCCTCGATCTGCTTCTTGCTCATCTCGTTCTCGTGTTGTCGTCCTTGGGCCGCGTCGCGGCACGCAGGCCGCCGGCGCTCGCTTCAGTGCAGGCTGCCGCAGTGCGCCTCGTGCTCGTCCTGCTCGTCGGGCAGCACCGGCGCTGCCGCAGGCAGCCGGTCCATGCACCGGCCGAGCGCATCGAAGAAGTCGGCGACCGCCTGAAGCTGCTCGCGCGCATCCTCGATGCGGTTCATGCGGTCGCGGAAATTCTCGCCGCCCGGCAGCGCCCGCACGTACCACCCGATGTGCTTGCGCGCGGTTCGCACGCCGCTGCGCTCGCCGTACAGCGCATGGTGTTCCTGCAGGTGCTCCAGCAGCAGCCGCTGCACCTCGGCCACCAGCGGCGGCGCCAGGTGCTGTCCGGTCGCGAGGAAGTGGCCCACCTCGCGGAAGATCCAGGGCCGTCCCTGTGCCGCGCGGCCGATCATGACCGCGTCGGCGCCGGTGGCGGCCAGCACCTCGCGCGCCTTCTCGGGCGAGTCGATGTCGCCGTTGGCCACCACCGGGATGCGCACGACCGCCTTCACCGCGGCGACGGTGTCGTATTCGGCCTGGCCCTTGTAGCCCTGCTCGCGCGTGCGGCCGTGCACGGTGAGCATCTGCACGCCGGCGCGCTCGAAGTCGCGCGCCAGCTTCTCGGCGTTGCGGCATTCGGCGCTCCAGCCGGTGCGCATCTTCAGCGTCACCGGCACGCCGTGCGGTGCCGCGGCGGCCACCACCGCCTCGGCGATGGCGAGCGCCAGCGGCTCGTCGCGCATCAGCGCCGAGCCGGCCCAGCGGCTGCACACCTTCTTGGCCGGGCAGCCCATGTTGATGTCGATGATCTGCGCACCGCGGTCGATGTTGTACTGCGCGGCCTCGGCCATCATGGCCGCATCGGTGCCGGCGATCTGCACCGAGATGGGGCCCGGCTCGCCGGCATGGTCGGCGCGGCGCGAGGTCTTCAGCGAATTCCACAGGTCCTTGCGCGAGGTCACCATCTCGCTGACCGCGTAGCCCGCGCCGAGCGAGCGGCACAGCTTGCGGAAGGGCCGGTCCGTCACACCGGCCATGGGCGCGACGAACAGCCGGTTCTCCAGCGCGATGGGGCCGATGTGCATGGTGGTGGAAGGAACGGGCGGGCGCGCCCGGGTTGCTGAAAAATGAGGCAAGGATTCTAGCCAGCGGCGATTTCAGCGACTGAAACGATTTGCACCCTGCCGCGCGCTCGTCTCCCCTGCTTTCGGCCCGGCTTCCGACAGCGATGGCCGGGCAGTGCTTCCTATACTGCCGCGCCGCCATCGTCCTCCATGCAAGTCTGGCTCGACTCCCTCCTCGCCCTGCTCTCGCTGCCGCAGTACGGCCTCACGACGCTGTTCGTCGTCGCCTTCGTCTCGGCCACGCTGCTGCCCATGGGCTCGGAGCCGGCGCTGTTCGGGCTGCTCAAGCTCAACCCCGAAATGTTCTGGCCGGCGGTGCTGGTCGCCACCGCCGGCAACACGCTGGGCGGCGCCCTGAGCTGGTGGATGGGCTACGGCGCGCACAAGATGGCCGACAAGTACGCACACTCCAGCCATCACCTGCGCGCACTCGCGTGGCTGGAGCGCATGGGCCCGAAGGCCTGCCTGCTGAGCTGGCTGCCGCTGGTGGGCGACCCGCTGTGCGCCGTGGCCGGCTGGCTGCGCCTGTCCTTCTGGCCCTGCGTGCTCTACATGGCCATCGGCAAGTTCGGGCGCTACGTGGTGATGACGGTGGCGCTGCTGTACATCTGGCCCGACAGCTAGGGGCCTGCGCTCACGGCGCTGCCGGCGCCTCCGCCTCCGTCGCGGCGCCGGCGTGCCCGGCCAGCAGGTCGTCCAGCGCCGCGGCGCCGCGCTTGTAGCGCTGTCGGATCCGGTAGAACGGCCTGCGCAGCGGCGGCAGCACCGTGCGCAGGACGGCCAGCCTGCCGAGCGCCAGTTGATCCCGCACGGCATGCAGCGACAGGCAGGTGATCCCGAGCCCTGCGGCGGTCGCCTGCTTGATCGCCTCCGTGTCGCCCAACTGGGTGGTCGACTCGAAGCCGCCCAGGTGCGGCAGCAGGAGCTGGTCGAGCAATTCGCGCGTGCCGGAGCCGGCCTCGCGCAGCAGCCAGCGCTGCGCGCGCAGTTCGTTCACGCTCGCCGCCTCGCCGCGCCCCGCCAGCGGATGCCCGGCCGCGGACACGATGGCCAGTTCGTCCGTGCCCCAGGCCTGCACGTCCAGCTCGTCGGAATGGCAGGGCCCTTCGATCAAACCCACGTCGACATCCGTGCGCAGCACGGCGGCGACGATGTCCTGCGTGTTGCCGATGCGCATCTCCACCGTCACACGCGGCCGCTCGCGCTGGAACTGCGCGATGCGGGCCGGCATGACGTAGTTGCCGATGGTGGTGCTCGCGCCCAGCCGGATGTGCGCGGGCAGGGCGCCATGCCGGCCGGCGGCGCCGTCCACGCCGAAATCACGCTCGATCTCCATCGCCGCGCTCAGCACCGCGCGTGCGCGCGAGTGGAGCGCGCGCCCCGTCTCGTTGAGCAGCAGGCGCTTGCCTGCACGGTCGAACAGCGGCGCGCCCAGCAGGGATTCCAGTTCCGCCAGCGCGGCGCTGGTGGCCGACTGCGACAGGGGGATGCTGGCGGCGGCCGCGGTGGTGCTGCCCGACTCCGCGATCGCGGAAAAGATCTGAAGCTGTCTGAGCGTCAGCCTCATGGGGTCGCTTTATTCATAAGATGAGTTGATCATATTCATATAACTCGTTTTTCATTAGCGCGCCGCGCCGCCAAGATCGGGCTCCTTTCAGGAAAAGAAGAAAGAGAGCCTCATGCCTGCATCCGGCGGCAGCGCAGCCCCTTCGCTGCGCCGCGCGATCCTTCCGGTCTCGCCCTCCCTGCTGCCCGGCCTGGCGCTGGCGGGCGCCATCGCGTTCGCCGCGCTGCGCCTCGGCGCGCTGCCCTGGTTCCAGGACAGGGGCCTGAGCGCGCTCACCCTGGCCATCGTGATCGGCATGCTGATCGGCAACACCGTCTATCCGCGGCTGCAGGCCCGCGTCGACGACGGCATCGCGTTCTCCAAGACGACGCTGCTGCGCGCCGGCATCGTGCTGTACGGCATCCGCCTCACGTTCGCGGACGTGGCCTCGATCGGCCTGCCCGGGCTGCTCATCGACGCGCTGATGCTGGGGAGCACCTACCTGGGCGCCTACTGGTTCGGCACGCGGGTGCTGCGCCTCGACCGGGAGGCCGCGCTGCTGATCGGCGCCGGCAGTTCCATCTGCGGCGCGGCGGCCGTGATGGCCGCGCAGCCGCTGGTGAAGGCACGCGCCGAGCACGCCACGATCGCGGTGGCGACGGTCGTGGTCTTCGGCACGCTCGCCATGTTCGCCTGGCCCGCGGTCTACCGCATCGGCGCCGAGCACGGGCTGCTGCAGTGGAGCGCGCAGGACTACGGCGTCTTCGTGGGCTCGACCGTGCACGAGGTGGCACAGGTGGTGGTTGCCGGCCGCGCGCTGGGGCCGGAGGCCGCGGACGCGGCCGTCATCACGAAGATGGTGCGCGTGATGATGCTGGCGCCGGTGCTGATGCTGGTGGCCTTCCTGCTGGCCCGCAGCCGGCCGTCGCCGGGCGCGCCGGCGGGAGGCCGCGCGCGCATCGCCGTGCCCTGGTTCGCCTTCGGCTTCATCGCCGTCATCGCATTGAACTCCGTGCTGCCGCTGCCGGCGTCCTGGAAGGGCCCGGCCATCGCCGTGGACGACCTGCTGCTGGCGACCGCCATGGCCGCGCTCGGGCTGACGACGCACGTGTCGGCCCTGCGGCGCGCGGGCATGCGGCCGATGGTGCTGGCGGCGCTGCTGTTCGGCTGGCTGCTGGTCGGCGGGCTGGCGGTGCATCACGCCGTGCACCACGTGCTGCGCTGACGGGCCGCGGCGCCGCAGCCGCACCGGCAGCGATATGCGCCCGCCAGGCGGCGGAAGCTACACGTTGAACAGGAAGCTCATCACGTCGCCGTCCTTGACGACGTACTCCTTGCCCTCGCTGCGCATCTTTCCGGCCTCCTTGGCGCCCTGCTCGCCCTGGTGGGCGATGTAGTCGTCGAAGCCGATGGTCTGCGCGCGGATGAAGCCGCGCTCGAAGTCGCCGTGGATCACGCCGGCCGCCTGCGGCGCGGTGTCGCCGACGTGGATGGTCCAGGCGCGCACCTCCTTCACGCCGGCGGTGAAGTAGGTCTGCAAGCCCAGCAGCCGGAAGGCGGCGCGGATCAGGCGGTTCAGGCCCGGCTCGTCCTGGCCGATCTCCTCGAGGAACATCTTCTTGTCCTCGTCGTCCATGTCGGCCATCTCGGCCTCGATCTTGGCGCAGATGGCGACCACCGGCGCGTTCTGGCCGGCGGCGTACTCCTTCAGGCGGTCGAGCAGCGGGTTGTTCTCGAAGCCGTCCTCGCTCACGTTGCCGACGAACATCGCCGGCTTGGCGGTGATCAGGCACAGCGGCTTGAGCAGCAGTTGGTCTTCCTTGCTCAGTTGCAGCGCGCGCGCGGGCTTGCCTTCGTTCAGCGCCGCCTGCACCGGGCCGAGCAGCTTGACCATGGCCGCGGCCTCCTTGTCGTTGCCGCTCTTGGCCGCCTTGGTGTAGCGCTGCAGCGCCTTCTCGACCGTGCCCAGGTCGGCCAGGCACAGCTCGGTCTGGATCACCTCGATGTCGGCGATCGGGTCCACCTTGCCGGCGACGTGGATGACGTTCGGGTCCTCGAAGCAGCGCACCACGTTGACGATGGCGTCGGTCTCGCGGATGTGCGCCAGGAACTGGTTGCCCAGTCCCTCGCCCTTGCTGGCGCCGGCCACCAGGCCGGCGATGTCGACGAACTCGACGATGGCCGGCAGGATGCGCTCGGGCTTGACGATCTCGGCCAGTTGCGCCAGGCGCGGATCGGGCACCTCGACCACGCCCACGTTGGGCTCGATGGTGCAGAAGGGGTAGTTCTCGGCCGCGATGCCGGCCTTGGTCAGCGCGTTGAAGAGGGTGGACTTGCCGACGTTGGGCAGGCCGACGATGCCGCACTTGAGGCTCATGGCGGGGCTTTCGCAAAAGGGTCGGGGAAACGCGCAATTTTAAGGCGCCACCCCTTCGCGCCGGGCCGCGCCCCCCCGGCATCGGCTATCTTTCAGCCGGTTTCCCTCACGCTTCGCTTCGCCATGCCGCGCCCGTCCTCCCGTCCTCACCTTCTCCTGGCGGCCCTGCCCTGCCTGCTGGCGGGCTGCGGCACGGCCGGCGCGCCCAGCCATGTGCTCTTCGGCGCCTATTTCCCGTCCTGGCTGCTGTTCGCGCTGCTGTGGGCGCTGCTGGCCGCCGGCGTGCGCGTGACGATGGTGCTGGCCGGCGGCGGCACCCACTGGCCCTGGCCGCTGGCGCTGTGCACGGCGGCCAGCTTCCTGCTGGCGCTGGGCCTGTGGCTGCTGACGACCGGAGGCCTGCCGTGAAGGCCGCCGGGCAGTCCCGCTTCGCGCCGTCGCGGCGCGGCATCGTGATCGCCGTCGTGGTGCTGGCGCTGGCGGCGGGCGCCTGGGTGCTGCACCGGCGCGGGCAGGTGGTGTCGGCGGACGACGCGACGCTGGACGCCGAGGTCGTCCATATCGCCTCGACGGTGGGCGGGCGCATCGTGCGCATCGCGGTGCGCGAGAACAGCGCGGTGAAGGCCGGCGACGAGCTGTTCCAGATCGACCCCGAGCCGCTGCAGCTGGCCGTCAACCAGGCCGAGGCCGACCTGGCGCTGGCGCGCGCCTCGCTCGCCACCCAGCAGCGCGGCGTCGGCACCCAGCGCTCGGGCGCTGCGCAGGCGGCCGAGCAAGCGCACCGCGCCGAGACGAACCTGGCGCTGGCGCAGCGCACCGTGCAGCGCCTGCGCCCGCTGGCGGCCAAGGGCTATGTGCCGCAGCAGCAGCTCGACCAGGCCGAGACCGCCGAACGCGACGCGCAGACCTCGCTGCGCCAGGCGCGCGAGCAGGAGCGCGCCGCCGCGCAGGCCGTGGGCACGGAAGACGGCGGCCAGGCCACCGTGCGCGCCCGCGAGGCCGCGCTGGCGCTGGCCCGGCACGCGCTGGCCAGCGCCACGGTGCGCGCACCGCACGACGGGCGCGTGGTCGGCCTGGCCGTCTCCAGCGGCGAGATCGTCGTGCCCTCGCAGTCGCTGTTCACGCTGGTGCTCTCGCACGAATGGGCGGCCGTGGCCAACCTGCGCGAGTCGGACCTGTCGCGCATCGCGGTGGGCGACTGCGCCACCGTCTATTCGATGATCGACCGCCGCCGGCCGCTACGCGGCACGGTGCAGGGCATCGGCGCCGGCGTGCTGGACGCCGAGCGCGTCCAGTTGCCGCGCAACCTGCCCTACGTGCAGAAGTCGATGAGCTGGGTGCACGTGGCGCAGCGCTTCCCGGTGCGCGTCCAGCTGCACGAGCCGCCCGATGCGCTGGTGCGCCTGGGCGCCAGCGCAGTGGTCGAGATCCGCCATGGCGACGCCTGCCGCTGAATCCGCCCGGGCACGGCCGCTGCCGCTGCCGCTGCCGGACTGGCGCGCGACGAAGGCGCTGCTGGCGCCCGCGCCGGGCCGGCTCGAGTTCGCGCTGCGGCTGGCGCTGGTGTGCACGGCGAGCGCCGGCGTGGCCGAGTGGTTCCAGACGCCGGAGCCGGCGCTGACCGCCTACGTCGGCTTCTTCCTGCTGCGCGCCGACCGCACCACCAGCATCGTCATGGGCGCGGCGATGCTGGTGCTGGCCTCGGTGCTGATCGGCCTGGTGGCGCTGATGGCCAACGGCCTCGTCGGCCGCCCGGCCGCGCTGCTGGCGTCGATGACGCTGATCGCCTTCGCGCTGTTCTTCCTGACCTCGGCCAGCAAGCTGGCGCCGGTGGGCGGCATCCTGGCGCTGATCACCACCTTCGCGCTGTCGCTGATCGCGCTGGCGCCCGAGGGCGAACTGGCCACCCGCGCGCTGCTGTACGCGTGGCTGATGGTGGGCATCCCGGTGGGCGTGTCCACCGTGGTCAACCTGCTGATCGGCCCGGCGCCGCGCCGGCTGGCCGAACGCGCGCTGGCGCAGCGGCTGTCGGCGGCCGCGGCCGTGCTGCGCCAGGGCGGCGCCAACCACCGCGACGAACTGCAGCGCCTGCGCATGGAAGGCCCAGCCGAGATCCAGGCCTGGCTGCGCCTGGCCGCCGCCGAACACACGAGCCCGCCGCAGGACATCGCGGCCCTGCGCCACGCCTGCGACGCCACCACGCGCGTGCTGCTGCTGGCAGACGTGCTCGACGCCGCGCTGCACGATCCGGCCGCGCGCACCGCCGTGGCCGGCACGCTCGACGGCATGGCCGGCATCCTGGCGCGCGGCGGCTACCCGGTGGAGATCGACCTGCCGCCCGTGGCGCACACGGCCCTTCCCGCACCGGCCGGCCAGGCACTGGCCGCGCTGCGCAGCACCCTGGCGCACTTCGCCGATGCCGAGGCCGCCCCGCCGGACCCGGACCCGCCCGCCGGCTTCCTCGCGCCCGACGCCTTCAGCAGCCCGGCGCACGTGCGCTTCGCGCTCAAGGCCACCGGCGCGGCGATGTTCTGCTACCTGCTCTACAACGCGCTGGGCTGGCAGGGCATCCACACCGCCTTCATCACCTGCTTCATCGTCGCGCTGGGCACGGCGGGCGAGACGGTGGAGAAACTCAGCCTGCGCATCGCCGGCTGCCTGGCCGGCGCGCTGGCCGGCGTGGCGGCGCTGCTGTGGGTGCTGCCCGCCATCCACGGCCTGGCGGGCCTGCTGGCACTGATCTTCGTGGTGACGCTGGGCGCCACCTGGGTCGCCGCCGGCAGCCCGCGCATCGCCTACGCCGGCTTTCAGATCGCCTTCGCCTTCTTCCTGTGCGTGCTGCAGGGCAGCGGCCCGTCGTACGACCTGGCGGTCGCGCGCGACCGGGTGATCGGCATCCTGATCGGCAACGCGGCCGTGTACCTGGTCTTCACGCGGCTGTGGCCGGTGAGCGTGGCCGGCCGCATCGACGCCGCGCTGGCGGCGCTGCCGGGCCGGCTGGCGCGCATGGCCGAGGCGCCCGACAGCCGCCTTGCCGCCGTACAGGCCGGCAAGGCGGAAGCCCAGCGCGGCGCCATCGCCGCCGACCTGGCGCTGCTGGACTACGAACCGCCGCACGTGCGCCCGGACGCAGACTGGATCGCGCAGCGCCGCCGCACGCTGCACTGCGCGGGCGCGCTGACCGCGCCGCTGGCGCTGCAGTCCGGCGCGCCGGCCCCTGTCGCATCGGCGCTGGACGCGCTGGCGCGGCGCCAGCAGCCCGCTCTGCCGCCCGCCCTGCCACGCTGGCTGGCGCAGCCGCTGCAGGCGCTCGCGGCCTCCATTCAGCGGCGGAACGCATCCACACCTCACCCCGGAAGCACCGCGCATGCCGCGCATTGACCGCGCCGCCGCCGCACTGGCGCTCGCCTGCCTCGTCGCCGCCTGCGCCAACACCGCGCCGGACCTCGCCCCCGCGCGCGCCGACGCCCCCTGGCAGCCGCCCGGCGCCCCGCCCGCCAACGGCTTCGTGCTGCCGCCCCAGCCCGCGCTGGCCGAGCTGCCGCCCACGCCCGACATCGACCCGGCGCACGCCTACACCCTGCCCGAGCTGATCGACCTGGCACAGCGCCACCACCCCGCCACCCGCATCGCCTGGATCGACGCGCGCAACGCCGCGCTGGCGGCCGGCGCGGCGCAGCGAAGCTGGCTGCCGCAGCTCTCGGCCACCGTGCTGGCCGGCTACCAGCGGCGGCGCGGCAGCAGCGAAGGCCGCTTCCTGTCCGTCGACGACGACGCCCGCGGCCACGGCGCGGTGGGCGTGCTCTCGCTGCAGTGGCTGCTGTTCGACTTCGGCGAGCGCGCCGCGCTGGCCGAGGGCGCCGAGCAGGGCGCGGTCGTCGCCGGCATCGGCTTCACCGCCGCGCACCAGCAGCTCATCGAGTCGGTGAGCCTGGCCTACTACGCCCACGGCGCGGCGCGCTCGCGCGTCGGCGTCGCGCAGCGCTCGCTGGCCAACAGCCGCCAAGTGCTGGAGGCCGCGCAGGCGCGCCAGCGGCAGGGCATCGGCACGGTGATCGAGGTCGCGCAGGCGCGCCAGGGCGTGGCGCAGGCGGAGCTGGCCCGCGTGCAGGCCGAGGGCCGGGCCCGCGACGCCCACCACGCCTTGGTCGCCGCGATGGGCATCTCGCCGCTCGCGCCGCTGAAGGTGGCCGATGCGCCGGCGCCCGCACTGGGCCGCGCCAGCGAGGCGCCGGTCGAGCGCATCGTGGCCGAGGCCCTGGCGCGCCGCCCCGACGTGCAGGCCGCGCATGCCGCGCTGCTGGCCAGCCGGGCCGGCGCGAAGGCCGCCGATGCCGCGCGGCTGCCCAAGGTGTTCCTCGCCGCATCGGCCTCGCGCAGCAGCGGCGCCGCCAGCGTCGCGGCGCTGCCGGGCATCGGCCAGCAGGGGCCGGCGCTCGACCTCTCGGGCAGCGGCTCGGGCGCCGGCGTGTTCGTCGGCGTGACGGTGCCGCTGTTCGACGGCGGCACGCGCGAGACGGCACAGGCCCAGGCCGCGCAGCGCGTCGACGCGGCCCAGGCGCGGCTGGACCGCGCGCGCCAGCAGGCGGTGCAGCAGATCGTCGTGGCGCAGGACGCGCTGCGCACCGCGCTGGCCTCCGCCGAGGCCGCCGAGGCGCTGCAGGCCACCGCCGCGCTGACGCACGACGCCGCGCTGGAGGCCTACCGCCACGGCGTCGGCACCATCACCGCCGTGACGCTGGCCGACACCCAGATGCTGCAGGCCGGCCAGGCGCTGGCCGATGCGCGCGCCGCCGCCCAGTCGGCCGCGGTTTCGCTGGCCTTCGCCACCGGCGCGCTGGGCAGCGCGCCGCGCTGAACCCCTCCTGGCGGCTCCCGGCGCCCGGGCCGGCCATTCGGACGATGGCGCACAGGAGCCGGGCCTGCTGCAATGAGTCCATCCGTTCGATTCTTCCGGCACCACGCACGCGCATCCGACATGAAGACTGAAGGCCCGGGCACGGCAGCATCCGGCGTCCACCCGACGAGGGCAGGCGGATGAGCGTCGACGCGCTGGTTCCCTGCGGCTGCGAGGAGGTCGGCCGTGAATGTTGGCTGAACCGCCCCGGTTTTCGCGGAGGCTCCCTCGTTTGAGAAGATGGAGCCA
>NZ_JBIQNC010000042.1:0-28029 GCF_044462705.1 Xenophilus sp. | reverse complement strand
TTGACCGGAATGCACGCGACGGGGCAGATCTGCACGCACTGCGGCTCGTCGAAGTGCCCCACGCACTCGGTGCACTTGCGGGGATCGATCTCGTAGATCGACTCGCCCATCGAGATGGCACCGTTGGGGCACTCCGGCTCGCAGACGTCGCAGTTGATGCACTCGTCGGTGATCATGAGGGCCATGCGCCGATTATCGGCGCCGGGCATGGACGTTGCGTCCGTCGGGTTATGCTGCGCCCCGCCCCATGAGTTTGTTCCTTCTCAAACGCTTCGCGACCCTGCTCGGTACGCTGATCGGCGCGTCGATCATCGTCTTCCTGGTGCTGGAGATCCTGCCCGGCAACGCGGCGCAGATCCTCATGGGCCCCGACGCCGACCCGACGGCCGTGGCCGCGCTGGCCACCAAGCTGGGCCTGGACCAGCCGGCCTGGACGCGCTACTGGCACTGGATCGGCGGGCTGCTGACCGGCGACCTGGGCGACAGCTACAGCTACGGCTCGCCGGTGCTCGACCTGATCCTCGAGCGCCTGGCGCTGACGGTGCCGCTGGCCGTGCTGGCGATGCTGCTGACCACCGTGATCGCACTGGCGGTGGGCGTGACGGCCGCCTCGCGCCACAACCAGTTGGGCGACGTCGGCCTGATGGGCCTCACGCAGGTGGGCATCGCGATCCCGAACTTCTGGTTCGCCATCCTGCTGATCCTGCTCTTCTCGGTGAAGCTGCAGTGGTTCTCGGCCGGCGGCTTCGACGGCTGGGGCACCACCTGGGACGAGCGGCTGGCCGCCTTCAAGTCGCTGCTGCTGCCGGCGCTGTCGCTGGCGGTGGTGCAGGCGGCCATCCTGGCGCGCTTCACCCGCTCGGCGGTGCTGGAGGTGATGCGCGAGGACTTCGTACGCACCGCCCGCGCCAAGGGCGTGAGCCAGCGCGCCGTGCTGTGGCTGCATGTGCTGCGCAACGCGCTGATCCCCGTCATCACCGTGATGGGCATGCAGTTCTCCGAGCTGCTGGCCGGCACCATCGTGGTGGAGAACGTGTTCTACCTGCCCGGCCTGGGCCGCCTCATCTTCCAGGCCATCAGCAACCGCGACCTGATCGTGGTGCGCAACTGCGTGATGCTGCTGGCTGCCTTCGTGGTGATCGTGAACTTCGTGGTCGATGTGCTCTACGCCGTGATCGATCCACGGATCAAGGCTTCCGACATATGAACGCCGCCGTCGCTCCTTCCGGCGCCGCGCTGAAGCTGCCCGGCTTCTGGCACCGCGCGCTGCACCACCGCAGCTTCGTCATCGGCGCCGTGCTGACGCTGCTGCTGGTGCTGGCGGCGCTGCTGTCCTACGCGTGGACGCCCTGGCCGCCCAACGACATGGACATGGCCAACAAGCTGGCCGGGCCCTCAGCCAAGCACTGGCTGGGCACCGACGCCTTCGGCCGCGACGTGGCCTCGCTGCTGCTGGTGGGCGCGCGTGCCTCCATCATGGTGGGCGTGATCGCGGTGGGCATCGGCCTGGTGGTCGGCACCGCGCTCGGGCTGCTGGCCGCCGCCCGGCGCGGCTGGGTGGAAGAGGCCATCATGCGGCTGACGGACTTCAGCCTCGCCTTCCCCGCCATCCTCTCGGCCATCATGCTCACGGCGGTGTTCGGCGCCGGCATCGTCAACGCCATCGTCGCCATCGGCATCTACAACATCCCGACCTTCGCGCGCATCACGCGCGGCTCGGCCAACGCCATCTGGTCGCGCGAGTACATCGCCGCCGCGCAGGCCTGCGGCAAGGGGGCGTTCTCGATCACGATGCAGCACGTGCTGCCCAACATCGCCGCGGTGCTGATCGTGCAGAGCACCATCCGCTTCGCCATCGCCATCCTGGCCGAGGCCGCCCTGTCCTACCTGGGCCTGGGCACGCAGCCGCCGCAGCCGTCGTGGGGCCGCATGCTCAGCGAGGCGCAGACGCTGATGTTCCAGCAGCCGCTGCTGGCGGTGTGGCCCGGCATGGCGATCGCGCTGGCGGTGCTGGGGCTGAACCTGCTGGGCGACGGGCTGCGCGACCTGCTCGACCCCCGGCTGGCGAGGGCAAGATAGATGGCGCTCCTCGAAGTCAACGACCTGCACATCGGCCTGACGACCCCGCGCGGCCCGGCCGAGGCGGTGCGCGGCATCTCCTTCTCGCTCGAACGCGGCGAGACGCTGGGCATCGTGGGCGAATCGGGCTGCGGCAAGTCGATCACCGTGATGTCGCTGATGGGCCTGCTGCCCGGCAGCGCGAAGGTGTCGGGCAGCATCCGCTTCGACGGCCAGGAACTGGTCGGCCTGCCGGAGAAGGCGATGTGCGGCATCCGCGGCAACCGCATCGGCATGATCTTCCAGGAGCCGATGACGGCGCTGAACCCGGTGCACACCATCGCGCGCCAGGTGGGCGAGCCGCTGCGCATCCACCGCGGCCTCACGAAGGCCGAGGCGCGCAAGGAGGCGCTGGCGCTGCTGGAGCGCGTGGGCATCCCCGACGCCGCCTCGCGGCTGGACGCCTACCCGCACCAGTTCTCCGGCGGCCAGCGCCAGCGCATCGGCATCGCGATGGCGCTGGCCTGCGGGCCCGACCTGCTGATCGCCGACGAGCCGACCACCGCGCTGGACGTGACCATCCAGAAGCAGATCCTCGACCTCATCCAGTCGCTGGTGGCCGAACGCGGCATGGCGCTGATCCTCATCTCGCACGACCTGGGCGTGATCGCCAGCAGCGTGCGCCGCATGCTGGTGATGTACGGCGGCAGCATCGTCGAGAGCGGCCCCACCGAGGCCGTGTTCGCCGAGCGCGCGCATCCCTACACCAAGGGCCTGTTCGCCGCGCGGCCTGCGCTGGGCGCGCCGCGCGGCCTGCGGCTGGCGACCATCCCCGGCAGCGTGCCCGAACTGGTGGACCTGCCGCCCGGCTGTCCCTTCGCCGGCCGCTGCCGCTACACGGCCGACGCCTGCCACGGCACGCGGCCGGCGCCCTCGATGCTGCCGCACGACCACGCGGTGCGCTGCCTGCGGCTGGACGAGATCGCCGCAGAAAGCGAGGCGACCGCATGAGCATGGCCCCTCCGCTGCTCGAAGTGACCGACCTGGTGCGCCACTACGCCCTGCCTCGCGAGAAGCTGTTCGGCCCGGCGCCGACGGTGCAGGCCGTCAACGGCGTGAGCTTCACGGTGCAGGCCGGCCGCAGCCTGGGCATCGTGGGCGAATCGGGCTCGGGCAAGTCCACCATCGCGCGCATGGTGATGGCCCTGGACACGCCCACCGCCGGCAGCGTGAAGCTGCTCGGCCGCGACCTGCACCGGCTGCCCAAGGCCGAGTTGCGCGCGGCGCGGCGCGACTTCCAGATGGTGTTCCAGGACCCGTACGGCTCGCTCGACCCGCGCCGCACGGTGGAGCGCATCGTGGCCGAGCCGCTGGAGGCGCTGACCGACATCTCCCGCGCCGAGCAGCGCGAGCGCGCCGCCGAATCGCTGGTGGCCGTGGGCCTGCGCGCCACCGACCTGGCCAAGTACCCGCACGAGTTCTCCGGCGGCCAGCGCCAGCGCATCGCCATCGCCCGCGCCCTCATCACCCGGCCCAAGCTCATCGTGGCCGACGAGCCGGTGAGCGCGCTCGACGTCTCGGTGCAGGCGCAGGTGCTCAACCTGATGCAGGACCTGCAGCAGCAGTACGGCATCAGCTACCTGCTGATCAGCCACGACCTGGCGGTGGTCAACCACCTGTGCGACGAGGTGTGCGTGGTGCTCAAGGGCCGGATCGTCGAGCGCGGCGCACCGCAGCAGCTCTTCGCCGGAGCCGAACACCCCTACACGCAGGCGCTGCTGTCCGCCGTGCCGCGGGCCGAACCGCCCGCGCCGCGCAGCGCCGCGGCCGCCGACGCGCTATAACGCGAACTTTTCCATTTGTTTCCCCTGTTGCAGGAGCCTTCGACCATGCTGAACCGTCGCCACGTGATCGCCTCCACCGGCCTGGCCGCCGCGCTGCCCCACTGGGCCCTGGCCCAGAGCCGCGGCAAGACCGCCATGGTGCTGGGCATGACCCTGGAGCCGCCGGGCCTGGACCCGACGGCCAACGCCGCCTCGGCCATCGGCGAGATCGTGCTCTACAACGTGATGGAGACGCTCACCAAGATCAATCCCGACGGCAGCGTCTCGCCGCTCCTGGCCGAGAGCTGGGAAGTCTCGCCCGACCTGAAGACCTACACCTTCAAGCTGCGCAAGGGCATCACCTTCCAGAACGGCGAGCCCTTCAACGCCCAGACCGTCAAGTTCAGCTTCGAGCGCGCCGGCGGCGAGAAGAGCACCAACAAGGACAAGCGCACCTACGCCAACTTCTCGGTGCAGGCCGTGGACGAACACACCGTCGTCATCCTCAACAAGGAGATCGACCCCGACCTGCCTTTCGTGCTGGGCCAGGCCACCGCCGTCATCGTCGAGCCCAAGAGCGTGGCCACCAACGCCACGCAGCCGGTGGGCACCGGCCCGTTCAAGCTGGAAAACTGGGCCAAGGGCTCCTCGCTGGTGCTCGGCCGCTGGCCCGGCTACAAGGGCGTGCAGAAGCCGACGCTGCAGAAGGTGACCTTCCGCTTCATTTCCGATGCGGCCGCGCAGGGCGCCTCGCTGATGGCCGGCGACGTGGACGCGTTCCCGCGCGTGGCCACGCGCATCGTGCCGCAGTTCAGGAACAACCCGCAGTTCCAGGTGATCCTGGGCGGCTCGCGGGCCAAGACCATCCTGGCGATCAACGAACGCCACAAGCCGCTGGACGACGTGCGCGTCCGCCGCGCCATCCTGGCCGCCATCGACCGCAAGGCGGTGATCGACGGCGCGGCCGACGGTTTCGGCACACCCATCGGCAGCCACTACGTGCCCGGCGCGCCCGGCTACGTCGATACGACCGGCATCAACCCCTACGACCCCGAGAAGGCCAAGAAGCTGCTGGCCGAGGCCGGCGTCAAGCTGCCGCTGGAACTGAGCATGACGCTGCCGCCGCCGCCCTATGCGCGCCAGGGCGGCGAGGTGATCGCGGCGCAGTTGGCCAAGGTGGGCATCAACGTGAAGATCCAGAACGTCGAGTGGGCGCAATGGCTCAGCGGCACCTACGGCGGCGGCTTCAACTACGACCTGACCATCGTCTCGCACGTGGAGCCCTTCGACCTGGGCAACTACACCAAGCCCGAGTACTACTGGGGCTACAACAACAAGGAATTCAACGCGCTGTTCGACAGGATCAAGGCCACCGGCAACGAGGCCGAGCGCAACAAGCTGCTGGGCGATGCGCAGAAGCTGCTGGCCAACGACGCAGCCAATGGCTTCCTGTTCCAGCCGGTGTTCCCGCAGATCGCCAGGAAGAACGTCAAGGGCCTGTGGCCGCAGATGCCGATCTTCTGCAACGACCTGTCGTCGCTCTCGTGGGCATGAGTTCGCCGCCTCGCTGAGCTCCCCGGAACGCCGCGCCCGGCCGACGTCGGGCGCGGCTTTTTCTTTTCTCCCCGCGCTGCCATGACCACTGAATTCTCTCGCCCGCTGCACGACTGGAGCGCAGCCGAACTCTCCCGCGCGTACCGCCAAGGCACGCTATCGCCGGTCGAAGCCACGCAGGCCGTGATCGACCGCATCGAGCGCTGGGAACCGCAGTTGCAGGCCACCTACCTCTGCCGCCCCGAGGCGGCGCTGGAACAGGCGCGCGCCAGCGAGGCGCGCTGGCGGCGCGGCGAGGCGCTCGGCCCGCTGGACGGCGTGCCCGGCACGCTCAAGGAGAACATCGCCACCGCCGGCGACCCGATGCCCGCGGGCACCGCCGCCGTCGCGCTGCGCCCCGCCGCGCAGGACGCGCCGCCCGCCGCGCGCCTGAAGGAGGCCGGCATGGTGCTCGTCAGCAAGACCACCATGCCCGACTACGGCATGCTGTCCTCGGGGCTGTCGAGCTTCCACCGCCTGGCGCGCAACCCGTGGGACCTCACGCGCACGCCCGGCGGCTCCAGCGCCGGCGCCGGCGCGGCGGCGGCGGCCGGCTACGGGCCGCTGCACGTGGGCACCGACATCGGCGGCTCGCTGCGGCTGCCGGCCTCGTGGTGCGGCATCTTCACGCTCAAGCCCAGCCTCGGCCGCATCCCCATCGACCCGCCCTACACCGGCCGGGCCGCCGGCCCGATGACGCGCAGCGTGGAGGACGCCGCGCTGATGATGCAGGCCCTGGCCCGCCCCGATGCGCGCGACAGCATGAGCCTGCCCGCGCAGGACATCGACTGGCCCGCCTTCGACGTCGGGCCGGAGCACCTGAAAGGCCTGCACGTCGGCCTGCTGCTGGAGGCCGGCTGCGGCCTGCCGCTGGACGCCGAGATCCGCGCCGCGGTGGAAGCAGCGGCGCGCCTGTTCGAGCGCGCCGGCGCGCGCGTGACGTTGATGCAGCCCTTCATGACGCAGGCCATGCTCGACGGCATGGACCACTTCTGGCGCATGCGCTCCCGGGTCGACCTGCAGGCGCTGCCGGCGGAGCAGCGAGCCAAGGTGCTGCCCTACATCGGCCAGTGGGCCGAGAGCGCCGCCGGCCTCTCGGGCGAGGCGGTGTACCGCGCCGCCAGCCAGTTCCACGCCACGCGCGTGGCGGCGGTGGCGGCCTGCGCGCCCTTCGACTGCGTGATCTCGCCCGTCTCGCCCAACATGCCGGCGCCGGCCGAAGACCCCTCGCCCACCAACGACCCGCTGCGGCCGCTGGAGCACATCGGCTTCACCGTGCCCTACAACATGTCGGAGCAGCCGGCCGCCTCGGTCAACTGCGGCTGGTCGAAGGGCGGCCTGCCCATCGGCCTGCAGATCGCCGGCGCGCGCTTCGACGATCTGGGCGTGCTGAAGGTGGCGCGGGCCTTCGAGCAGATCCGCGGGCCGCAGCGCCCGTGGCCCGAGCCGCCGGCGGCCTGACGGCCGACGTTCAGGCGAAGGCCGCCTTCACCACCTCGCGCGCCTGGGCGACGAAAGCCGCCTCGCCCGCACGCGGCGGCAGCAGGCGGAAGACCGCCTGCGGCAGGGCCGGCAGGCCGTGCGGCGCCGGCAGCGCCACAGCGCCCGACGCCGGCAGCGCCGATTCGTTGAGGCATCCGATGCCCAGGCCCGCGGCGAGGGCGGAATGCAGCCCGGCCACGCCCGAGGCCACGTGCACCACCGCGTGCGGCACCTTGCGGCGCGCCAGCAGCCCGACGACGAAGCGGTGGATCGAACAGGTGTCGGGCAGCGCGACCAGACGCAGCGGCTCGCCCCGCGCCCGCCGCACGCCGGGTGCGGCCGCCCAGCGCAGCGGCTCGCGCCGAAGCTCGTCGCCGGCGGGCCGGCGCGCGCCGCCTTCCACGATGCGCATGGTGATGGCCAGGTCGAACTCGCCCCGCGCATGGCCCGCCTCCACCTCGTCGCTTTTGCGCACCGTGACGCACAGCCGCACCTGCGGGTGCTGCGCGCCCAGCCGCGCCAGCAACGCGGCCATCTCGGCCGTGCGGAAGTAGTCGGTCACGCCCAGGCGCAGCGTGCCGGCCAGCGCGACGCCGTGCAGGTCGCGCCAGGCCGCCTCGCTCAGCGCCAGCAGCCGGCGCGCATGGGCCAGCAGCCGCTCGCCGGCCGGCGTCGGCACCACGCCCGACTTGCTGCGCACCAGCAGCGGATGCCCGGCGCGCTCCTCCAGCTTGCGCAGCTGCTCGCTGACCGCCGACTGCGACAGGAACACCTGCGGCGCGGCGGCGGTGAGGCTGCCCGCATCGACCGCGGCGACGAAGGTGCGCAACTGCGCGATGTCGAAATCCTGCATGGCTTCATCCACCTGTTTTTCCGATGGATGACATTATCGAATCCCGTTTTTCCGATGTGGTGGCCGAGCCCAGAATCCATCGCACCCCAACCCGAGGAGCCCGCCATGCCGCACATCGTCATCCACCTTTCCGGCGAACCCGACGCCGCCCTCGCCCGCCGCGCCGTGGAGGCGGTGGGCGACCTGACCCGGCGCCTGCTGGGCAAGCAGCCCGAGGTGATCGCCACCACCGTGCAGTTCATCCCCGACGCGCAATGGTTCATCGGCGGCCGCACCCTCGCCGAGCAGGGCGCCAGCGCCTTCCACCTCGACATCAGCATCACCGACGAGACCAACACCAAGGCCGAGAAGGCTCGCTACCTGGCCGCGGTGCACGAGGCGATGGCGCGGCTGCGGCCGGACCTGCATGAGGTGAGCTACGTGCACGTCATCGATGCGCGTGCCGCGGCGTACGGGTATGGGGGTCGCACGCAGGAATTCCGGCATCAGGCGGCGGGGGTGTAGATCGGCAAGCGCCGTTCGGGCCGGGCTTGTCGAAACCACAGGAACCGTTCGGGCTGAGCCTGTCGAAGCCGGGTGCCGCGCTTCGACAGGCTCAGCGTGAACGGTGGGGATGGATGAGACGAAGAGTCAGCGCCCGGCACCGCTGGCCGGCAGCTGCGCCTCGACGAAGCGCCGCACCTCGGCGTCGTCGATCGGCCGCACCGGCAGCCCCACCCCCGCCAGGTGCCGCGACATCGCCTGCGCCCACAGCGCATTGGCGGCCAGGCCCCAGTGATCGTCGGCCAGCACCGCATGCCGCGGCTCGTCGCCCATGCTGTTCGTCACTTCCAGGCTGCCGATGCGCACGCTGCGGTAGGCCGGCGCGCCCTCGGCGCCGCGCCCGCCCCAGAGCGAGCGGAACCAGGCGCGGTCGTCGAAGAAGCTGGCGTGCGGCGTGCGCGCGGCCAGTTCGCGCAGGCCGGCGTCGTAGCGGTCCAGGCCGCGGGCGATGTTGTCCAGCGCCGGGCGCGAGCGCCAGCGGTCGAAGTGCAGCGGCGCGTTGCTGTCGTCGAAGATGCCCACCAGCACGATGTGCGTGAGGGGGTGCGCCGCACGGATCAGGCCCACCGCCTGCTCGACCTCGGACAGGCAACCGGCGATGGCGCGGTGCTCGGCCGGGGCGTTCGCATCGAGCGCCAGGCCGTCGAGGAAGTCCTGCGGCGCCATCTGCGCCATGCCGATGCGGATGACCACCACGCCGCGGCGCCAGCGCGCCGGCGCCTGCGCCATGAGGTGCAGCAGCGGCTGCACCTGCCGGCTGGCACCGTGCGTGAGGGCCGTGCACGGCGCGCCGGAGTAGGCCATGTTGTAGCGGTAGTCCTGCTTGCGCGGCGCACGCACGGCCGCCAGGCCGAACGCCTGGCCGGCCCGCGCCAGCAGGCGGTTCTGGCCGTCGGCCTCCCAGGGGCCGGGGTCGAGCGCGCCCGCCCGCAGGCGCGCCAGCACCTCGGTCCACTGGAAGGTGTGTTTGTGAAAAGCGCCGCCGCGCTGGCCCGAGCCCGGCGGGAAGCTCACCGCGTCCTGGTACGAGTGGCTGAGCGAGTCGCCCAGCACGGCGATCGGCACCGCCGTGGCCGGCGGCGGCGTCTGCGCGCCGGCGGCGCCCCCGCCCAGCGCCGCCAGCATCGACAGCACGGCCGCGCCCAACAGGTGCTGGCGCCGGGGGCGAGCCAGCGCGGCGCCCATCAGCGCCTCTTGAGCACGTGGATGAACTCGGTGCCGAGCGTCTGCTGGTCCACCAGCTCGTTGCCGGTCTGGCGCGCGAAGGCCTGGAAGTCGCGCAGCGAGCCCGGGTCGGTCGCCACCACCTTCAGCAGCTCGCCGCTCGCCATGTCGTTCAGCGCCTTCTTGGCCTTGAGGATGGGCAGCGGGCAGTTCAGGCCGCGGGTGTCGATCTCGCGGGCGATGGGCAAGTCGGTCGTCATCGCGCGTCCCCGCCCGGCTGCGGCGGCTGGTCGAGGCCGCGGCGCCGCTCCTCGTTCTCGGCCGCGGTGAAGAACACCGGCTCGTGCCCGCGCGAGCGCAGCCAGTCGGCCAGCGCGTAGCCGGTGCCGGCCGGCCAGCACTTGAGGTCCTTCAGGTCGTAGAGGCGCCAGTCCACCAGTTCGGGCGAGAGCTTCACCTCGCCGTCGGCCACCACGTGGTAGGCGATGATGACCTGGTTCATGCGCTGGAAGTCGTAGGCGCCGACGATGTTCACCTCGCTCACGTCGAGGTGGGTCTCTTCCTTCACCTCGCGGGCGATGCCTTCCTGCGGTGTCTCGCCCGCCTCCATGAAGCCGGTGATGAGCGCGAACATCTTCGCCGGCCAGGCTGCGTTGCGCGCCAGCAGCACCTGGCCGCGGTACTCGACGATGGCGGCCAGCACCGGCGTCGGGTTGTTCCAGTGGGTGTGGCCGCAGGCCGGGCAGCGCAGGCGCGACTTGGGGCCGCTGTCCTCCAGTTGCTCGATCCACTCGAGCGGGGTGGCGCAGGCCTGGCAGAACTTGGGCAGATGCATCATGCGGGGAACACGCCGGTGGAAAGATAGCGGTCGCCACGGTCGCACACCACGAAGACGATGGTGGCGTTCTCCACCGTCTTGGCCACCTGCAGCGCGACCCACAGCGCGCCGGCCGCGGAGATGCCGCCGAAGATGCCCTCCTCGCGCGCCAGCCGGCGGGCCATCTCCTCCGCGTCGTCCTGCTTCACGTAGATCATCTCGTCGACCGCCGTGGGGTCGTAGATCTTGGGCAAGTACTCCTCGGGCCACTTGCGGATGCCGGGGATGCGCGAGCCTTCTTCAGGCTGCGCGCCGACGATGCGCACCTCGGGGTTCTTCTCCTTGAGGAAGCGCGACACGCCGGTGATGGTGCCGGTGGTGCCCATCGCGCTGACGAAGTGCGTGATGCGCCCGCCCGTCTGCTCCCACAGCTCGGGGCCGGTGGTCTCGTAGTGGATGCGCGGGTTGTCGGGGTTGGCGAACTGGTCGAGCACGCGGCCCTTGCCCTGCGCCACCATCTGGTCGGCCAGGTCGCGTGCGTATTCCATGCCGCCGCTCTTGGGCGTGAGCACCAGCTCGGCGCCGAAGGCCTTCATGGTCTGCGCGCGCTCGACCGACAGGTCCTCCGGCATGATCAGCACCATGCGGTAGCCGCGCACCGCCGCCGCCATGGCGAGCGCGATGCCGGTGTTGCCGGAAGTGGCCTCGATCAGCGTGTCGCCCGGCTTGATCTCGCCGCGCTCCTCGGCGCGCCGGATCATCGACAGCGCGGGCCGGTCCTTGACGGAGCCGGCCGGGTTGTTGCCCTCCAGCTTGGCCAGGATCACGTTGCCGCGCCGGGCGTTGGCCTCGGCCTCGATGCGTTGCAGGGCCACCAGCGGCGTCCTGCCGATGGCGTCTTCGATGGTGGGATAGGTCATGGGAGCGGGTGGGGAAGCCAGGGGCACTGTGCCATAATTTTCGGCTCCTCTCCCAACCCGTGCCCGGGTGGTGAAATTGGTAGACGCAGGGGACTCAAAAATAGGGACTTCTACGTAGATCTCGCTTGGGGCGATCGCCCGGCAAGCCGCATGGGACAAGGGTTTGAGGGTTCGACAGGCACTTGAGCGAGATGCCTGAATTTCGAGCTAGGAGCCAGCTGGGAGCCAGGACGATGCGACCTGGCGCCAAGCGCGGAGTAGCAGATAGTTGAAGTAGCATCGCATCGCGTCATGCCCGAGTGGTGAAATTGGTAGACGCAGGGGACTCAGACCAAATTTGAGCCCTCCGGAGGAAACCCCGGAGGTGAAGCCCGTCAAACTCGGCGAAGGCCCTGGACGCGAGTCCGAGCTAATACCGAGCCAAGCCCTGGCGCCGAAAGGCGCCTCGGAAGGTGTAGAGAGCAGACGGCGGGCGCCTAAGGCCGAAAGGCTATGGTGAAGGCGTGCTCCAGCCCACGAACGCCGTTTCATCGGAGACGGCGGCGGCGAAAGCCGAAGTGGGAAGAAAATCCCCCGCCGCAAGGCGTGCCGGTTCGATTCCGGCCTCGGGCACCAATTCGAAGACCGCCCCTGTTAACGCAGGGGCGATTTTTTTGGAGCAAGAGATTTCTTACTGTCGTTTCTGCGGCTGCGATCGAAATCCTCGATCCCTCGCCATGAACGCCTCCAGCATGTGCGGCGCCAGCGCCGCCGCATCCACCCGCTCGCCATACGTCTGCGCATGCACCGCCGCATAGCGATCCAGCGTCGCCTTCAGCTCCGCCGACAAGGTGATGGTCAGCTTGACGCTCTCGGTCTTCGGCAGCGGCCCCAGCCGCAGCTTCCTCGCCGTGCTCATTGCGCCCCCCCCCTGTTGAAGAACATCGGCTGATACGGCCGCAGCACCAGGTCCCGGCTCACGATCACCCGCACCGGCAGCCCCGGTCGCGCCGTCAGCGTCGGCTGGATGTTCATGTTCTTGCGGGTCACCTCCTGCCCCACCTGGTTCACGCTGTCTTGCAGCCCGTCGCGCCCGGCGATCACGATGCGGTTGCCATCGGTGCGGTTCGCCGGCGCTGCCAGCTCGGCGCCGATGCCCAGCAGTGTCGTGAGCGCTGCACCCGCCAGGACCCGATCCCAGTGCCAGTCCACGCCGTCCTCCAGCCCGGCGTTGCCCGCGGGATCGGTGCCCACGAGGTTGTCCAGGGCGAGCGAGGAGGTGTCCGGCAGGATGATGCGGTTCCACACCACCTGCACCCGGCGCTGCCCGTAGCTCATCTGGCTGTTGTACTTGCCCAGGATGCGCGAGCTCTGCGGAATCAGCAAGTATCTGCCCGTGGCCGTGTCGTAGACCGGCTCCGTGACGGTCGCGATCACGTCGCCCGGCAGGTCAGACTGGATGCCAGTCACCAGCGCGCCGGCGATCACCGTGCCGGCCATCACCTGGTACGGCGATGCCGGCAGCTTCAGGCTGCCGGAGTTGCGAGTTTCCGTATGTGCGGTTTTGAGGAAACCCTCTTTCTGATCCTGCCGGTTCTGCACCGCCGCCGGATCGCTGCTCGAGCCGCCCGCGCCGGATTGCGCCGCCGTCGATGCCAAGCCCGCCGCCATCGGGTTGAAGGCCGCCAGGCTGGAGCCGCCGGGATCGGAAGGCGCCACAGTCTCCCCTTTCCCCGGCGCCGCCGCGCGCTGCCCGCTCGACCGGAAGAACACCGACGAGGCCATCGCCTGCTCGGCCTCCTTGCGCAGCGCATCGCGTTCCGCCTGCGCCGGGTCATGCCCCGGCGGCGAGTAGCTCGCCACGGCCGGCCCTTGCGACTTCACGATGGCCGGGCCGAGGTCGCCCGGCAGCGGCGGCCCCAGTTCGGGCACCGGAGCCGGCCGCGCCGACGGCAGCTTCGAGTAGTCGGCCGGCAACTGCCCCAGCCCCTCCGATTTGGCCACCCGGTCCACGTTGTACAGCTCGGCAGGCTCGTTGCCCCTGCCGCGGAACCGGGGCTGCAGCGACCAGACCGTGGCGCCGAGCACGGCGGCGGCGAGCAAGCCGGCCAGCAGCGCCAGGGTGCGCCGGTTCAGCCGCGTCACCGGCCGCGGCTGCGCACGCAGCGCCACGGACTCGGGCGAGACCTTGCCGCCCGCCGCGTCCTGCCCTTCGCTCACGACCCGCCTCCACGCGCGATCCCATCGGTGCGCTCGATGCGCACCACTTCGCCGCTCTTCTGGTCCTTGCCGCCGCCCAGGCGCAGCTCGGCCGCGCCGAACAGCCGATCCACGATGTAGTACGGCGAGCGGAAACGGTAGTTCACCAATTGCCCGTCGCCCCGCGCGCCGATCACGAAGAGCGGCGGCAGCTCGCCCTGCGCGATGCCGGCCGGGAACTGGATGTAGACCTTCTCGCCGTCGTCGAAGGCGCGCAACGGCTTCCAGGGCGGGCTGCTCCCGCTGATGGCATAGCGGAAGCGCAGCTTCTCCAGCGCCAGGCCCGCGTCCACCGGCGCGGCGGCCTGCGCCTGGCCGGCCTGCCGCTGCAGCGCCAGCATGCGGTCCTTCGGATACTCCCAGGACACCGAGGCCATCCAGGCCTTCTCCGTCGAGGTCAGCTCGACCAGGTAGGTGCGCCGGCTGGTCGTGATGACCAGGTTGGTCTTCAGGCCCGTGCGCGTGGGCTTGATCATCACGTTGACCCGGCGCGCGTCACCGTCACCGCTGGACGTGTCGCCCACGATCCAGCGCACCGTGTCGCCCGCGGCCACCGTCACCAGTTCCTCGCCGGGCTGCAGCGAGATCACCGTCACGCGCCCCACGGCCGCGTAGACCTGGTACAGCGCCCCCTCGCTGAAGGGCCAGACCTGGATCGCGTTGACGTAGCCCTCGCGCGTGGGCGCGACGCGCGCCTCCGCGTTGGCCTTCGAGACCCTGACCTTCTCGTCAGGCGATTCCGGCGGGGACCTGGCAGCGTCCGTGTTCCCGTCTGGCAGCGGCTTCATCTGCCCCGGCATCGGCAGCACCTTCGGCACCTCCACCACTTCCACCGGCTTCGGCGGCTCGAGCAGTGGCTGTGCTGCAGCAGGAGCAGGTTCGTCGAGGGAGACGGCCGGCGGCGACTTGCCCCGCGAGGCACAGCCGGCCATGAAGGCCACGGCCAGCAGCGCCGTGGATACGGAAACACGGATGCGTGCATTCATGGCTTGGCTCCTGAGGAGGCATCGAGTTCACGGGTCCACGACAGAGCGTTGACGTAGATGCCCAGGGGGTTCTTGCGCAGCCGCTCCTCGGTGCGCGGCGGCTGCAGCACGATCGACAGCACGGCCGTCCAGTGCTCCAGCCCGGCGGCCTCGCCGTTGACGTAGCGCCGCTCGGTCCAGCGCACCTGGAAGGACGACTCGCTGGCGCGCACGATGCTGTTGACCTGCACCGTGACCGTTTCCTGCCCGATGCGCGAGAACGGGTCGTTGGCGCGGGCGTGGTCGTTCAGCGCGGCCGCGCCCCGGTCGGTGGTGTAGTCGTAGGCGTCGAGCCAGTTCTGGCGCACGACGACCGGGTCGATGGAGAGGGACCGCACCAGCGTGACGAAGCGCGCGAGGTGGTGCGCGATCTGCGCATCGCCGGGTTGATAGGGCGTCGCGGCCTCGCCCACCGCCCGCACCTGCCCGGCCTGGTCCACCTCGACCACATAGGGCGTCACGATGGACTGCGCCGAGCGCCAGACGAGGCCGCCAGCCATCAGCAACGCGAGCGTGAGGCAACCGAAGGCCATCAGCCGCCAGTTGCGGGCCTGCACGCGGGCCGAGCCGATGCGCTCGTCCCAGGCCTGCCCGCCGGCCTGGTAGGGTGTGACCGGCGCGGGGGTGTCCGAGTACCGCACCAGGGGTCGCTTGAATCGCATGAGTGAGGTCCTTTATGAACTGGAGTCGTCGCGCAGGCTGGGCCCGGCCCCACCGCCGCCGTGATCACCCGAGCGCAGCACGTGCGCCGCGGTCGTGGCTGCATGCGCCGCCTGTTGCCGATGGCGCATGCGCTGCGCCCAGGCCGGCTCCGAGGCAGCGGACGGCGGGCCGCCTGCCTCTGCCGGAACACCGGATGCCGACGCGGCAGCAGGCGCCGCAGCCCGAGCCACGAAGCCGGTCACCCGATCCTTGACCGCCTTGGCGCCGGCAGCCACGCGCTGGCCAGCCGCGCTCGCCCCGGTCTTCGCGACGTTGGCGAGACCCGTGCTAGCAGCGCGAACCGGACCTCCGGCCGAAGCAGCCGCGCCGGCCTGGTAGGCGGCCCTCGCGTCGCTGGTCAGCGATGAGGCCGCACGTCCTGCAGTAGCTGCGCCCCCAATGGCCGTTCGCGCGGCACCCGGCGCCATGCGCGCGCCGGCAGCAACGGCCGAACCCGCGCCCGCCACGGCAGCAGTACCAGCGACGGCCAGCCCGCCCGCGCCGATCGCCGTGCCCGCCGCCGCACCGGCGCCGAGCTGCGGTGCTCCGGACACCAGCCCCGTGGCGATCCCGGGTCCGAAGATGCCCAGCCCCAGCATAGCCAGGGACGCCAACATGACCACCAGCGCATGGTCGATCGAGGGGTCCGCCGCCGGCGCAGCCGTGAACTCGCCGAACAGCCCTGACCCGATCCCCACGATCACCGCCAGCACCAGCACCTTGATGCCCGAGGACACCACGTTGCCCAGCACCTTCTCGGCCAGGAACGAGGTCTTGCTCCAGAGGGCGAAGGGCACCAGCACGAAGCCGGCGAGCGTGGTCAGCTTGAACTCGATCAGCGTGACAAACAGCTGCACCGCCAGCACGAAGAAGGCCACGATCAGCATCAGCCAAGCGAAGAACAGCACGGCGATGGTGTCCAGGTGCGCGAACACCTCTGGGAAGCCCGTCATGGTCCCGATCTGCTCCATGATCGGCCGGCCGGCGTCGATGCCCACCCGCGCCAGGCGCCCGGGCTGCAGCAGCTGGCCCTGGGACAGCGAGGAGCCCGAGGCCTTCAGCCCCAGCCCGGCGAAGGAGTTGAAGACGATCGCCGCCAGCCGGTTGAAATTGCCCAGGATGTAGGCGAAGGCGCCCACGTAGAGCACCTTCCGGATCAGGCGCGCCATCACCTCGTCGCCCTGGCCCGAGGCGTGGCTCATGGCCCAGAACAGGCCCGCCAGCGTCATGTCGATCGCCACCAGGGTGGCCGTGAGGAACGCCACCTCGCCATGGAGCAGTCCGAAGCCCGAGTCGATGTAGCGCGAGAAGACGTCCAGGAAGCGGTCGACGACCCCGACGTCGTTCATGGCGCCCTGTCCCCGGCTGGCGGTGGCGCCGGCTTCACCGGATCGCTCGCATAGGGCGATGGCGAGGGACGCATGAAGCGCTGGCGCGTGGCCTCAGCCACCGCGTTGCACTGCGCATCGCCGACCCTGGCGTGGTCCGCCTTGCAGGCTGCGCGCAGTTCCTTCAGCCGCTCGGGGTTGGCTACCAGCGACTCGACCGATTCAATGCTGTCCACCGGCGAGGACTTCCCACAGGCGGCCAGCGCCAGCACCACAGCGATCACGATAAAGCGCCTTTTCATGCCGTCCTCTTCACGGATTGCCATAGAAGTTCACGGTGTATGGCGTGTACGGCGTGCCGCTGCCCATGAAGCGCCGGCGCACCTCCCGGGCACGCTCCTGCACCGCCACCTGCCGCGCCTGCTCCAGCGCCACGGCGCGGTCCTGGGTGATCCGCAGCTGCTGTGCCTGGATCGACTGCTTGGCCTGCAGCGCCAGCAACTGGTTCGTCGCCTGCATGGCCTGCAGGGCCCCGGCCGCGGACTGGCTCCTGCCGACCACGTCGGCCAGCACGCCCTCGTCCTCGCCCAGGTTCTGGGACACCTGCGCCTGCATCCGCAAGGCGGTCTGCAGGCCGTCGAGCGTGTGCTTCCAACGCTCCCTCGCGTCCTGGGCCATCCGGTCGCCGCTCACCGTGGCGGCGTACTGCTCGGGATACAGTCGCTGGAACTCCCTGTCCATGGCCGCCACGTCGTAGGCCAGCCCCTTGGCCTGGGCGATCAGCCGCTGCGTGGCCGCCAGGTTGCCGCGCAGGCGGCTGACCACGCTGAACGGCAGGCTGGCGAGGTTGCGCGCCTGGTTCATCAGCATCTGCGATTCGTTCTGCAGCTGCTGCACCTGGTTGCTGATCTGCTCGAGCGTGTTGGCCGCCGTCATCATGTTCTGCATGAAGTTGGAGGCGTCGAACACGGTGTCGCCGATGCCGAAGATGGCGTGGGCCGGCTGCACGGCCCCGAGGGCCAGCGCGCCGGCAGCGGCCAGCGCAGCAACACGAGACTTGAGGAAGGACTTGCGTTTCATGGCGCTTTCTCCTGCGGGGTGGAAGGAACGAAGGGAGGTGTCGGAAACGACGGGATGAGATCGGCGGCCCAGTCCAGGCCGCGATGGCGCAGCCAGGCCGAGACGAAGCCGGAGATGCCGGAGGCGGCGAGCACCGCGTCCATGGCGCGCTGGTCCTCGGGCGAGGCCGCCGCCGCGAAGGCCAGCGCCACTGGCCCCAGACCCAGCTCGAAGACGCGGTTGCCCAGGCGCGACTGGTAGTAGTAGTCGCGCTTCGGGGTGGCCGTGGCCACGATCCCGATCTGTCGGGCGTTGAGGCCGAAGCCCTCGTAGATCGTGCGGATCTGCGGCTCGGCGGCCTGCGGGTTGGGCAGGAAGATGCGGCTGGCGCAGCTTTCGATGATGGCCGGCGCGATGGCCGAGTCCTTGATGTCCGCCAGCGACTGCGTGGCGAAGACGATCGACACGTTCTTCTTGCGCAGCGTCTTGAGCCACTGGCGGATGCGTGCGGCGAAGACCGGGTCGTCCAGGAACAGCCACGACTCGTCCAGGATCAACAAGGTCGGTACCCCGTCCAGCCGCTCCTCGAAGCGCGCGAAGAGATAGCGCAGTACCGCCATGACCGCCGCCTTGCTGGGCATCAGTTCCTCCATCTCGAAGGCCTGCACGTCGGCAGTGCCCAGCCGGTCGTGGTCGGCGTCCAGCAGCCGGCCGTGGGCGCCGCCCAGCACATAGGGCGCCAGCGCCTGGCGCAGCGCGTTGGACTGCAGCAGCACGGATAGCCCGGTCATGGTGCGCTGCTCCAGGGGGGCACCAGCCAGACTGCCGAGGGCGGTCCAGACCGCATCCCGCTCGGGCGGTCCGACCGCGACGCCCTCCTGCGCCAGCCGGCCCTCGATCCACTCGGCCGCCCACGTGCGCCAGCCCTCGCGGTCGATGCGCGCCAGCGGCTGGAAGGCCATGTTCCCGTCCGGACCCAGGTCGTAGTGCTCGCCGCCCAGGCCCAGGATGGTCGCCCGGATCGATCGCCCCATATCGAAGGCGAAGATGCGCGAACCCGGATAGCGCCGGAACTGCAGGGCCATCGTCGCCAGCAGCACCGACTTGCCCATGCCGATCGGCCCCACCACCAGCGTGTTGCCGACATCGCCGATGTGCGTCACGAGCCGGAAGGGCGTGGCGCCATCGGTGCGCGTCACGATCAGCGGCGGCCCGTCCAGGTGGGCATTGCGCTCCTGCCCGGCCCACACCGCCGAGACCGGCATCAGGTGCGCCAGGTTGAGCGTCGAGACGATCGGTTGTCGCACATTGGCATAGGCGTTGCCGGGGATGGACGAGAGCCAGGCCTCCACAGCATTCAGCGTCTCGGGGATGGTCACGAAGCCGCGCCCCTGGATCGCCCGCTCGGCCTGGCGCAGCTTCTCGTCGGCCACGGCCGCATCGGCGTCCAGCACCGCCACCGTGGCAGTGACGTAGCCGAAGGCCACCTGGTCGCCACCCAACTCCTGCAGGGCGGCATCGGCGTCCGAGGCCTTGTTGCTGGCGTCGGAGTCCACCAAGGGGGATTCCTGCTGGAAGACGGTCTCGCGCAGCAGGGTCACGATGTTCTTGCGCTTGGCGAACCACTGGCGGCGCAGGCGCACCAGCTCTTTCTCTGCCTCGGCCTTGTCCATGCACAGGAACCGGGTGCACCAGCGGTAGGCGAAGCCCAGGGGGTTCAGGTCGTCCAGGATCCCCGGCCAGGTCGAGGCCGGGAAGCCCCGGACGGTCAGCACCCGCAGGTGCCTGTCCCCCAGCATCGGCGCCAGGCCACCGGTCAGCGGCCGGTCGGCCAGCAGCGCATCCAGGTACATCGGCACCTGGGGCACGGCCACGGGATGCCGCGCCGTCGAGACGCAACCGTGCAGGTAGGCAAGCGTCGCGGCGTCATCGAGCCAGCCGATCTCCGGCATCACGCCTTCGAGCAGGTCCAGGAAGCGCTCGGACTCGACAACAAAAGCCTCCAGCCGCTCGCGCCAGTCGACCCCTTCCACCGGACGGTTCTCGTAGAGCAGCCGCCCCGCCCGCGCGCGCGACTCCTCCGGCGGCAGGTACAGCAGCGTCAGGTGGTAGGCGCTCTCGAAGTGGCTGCCCGCCTCCTCGAAGGCGGCGCGCCGCTCCTCGTCCACGAGCCAGGACAGTGGCTCCGGGAAGGAGGATGACGGATAGTCCGCCGCCTCGCGGCGCTCAGCGCCTACGAAGAGGGCCCAGCCCGATCCGAGCCGACGCAGCGCGTTGTTGAGGCGCGCCGAGGTGGCGACCAGTTCGCCCTGCGTGGCGCTGTCCAGGTCCGGCCCCCGGAAGCGCGCCGTGCGCTGGAAGGCGCCATCCTTGTTCAGCACCACGCCCGGCGCGACCAGCGCGGCCCAGGGCAGCCAGTCGGCCAGCAGCGCGGGGCGGCGACGGTACTCGGCGAGGTTCAGCATATCGGCGTCTCCCCCGCCTCAGATGTCCAGCAGCGCGCGATGCTTGATGTGCCGCGCGAAGACCTGCATGAACTGCGCATCCATGCGCGCACCCCAGACCGCCAGCGCGTGGCCGGCGACCCAGAGCACCACGCCCGGGACCCACAGCTGCAGGCCCAGCCCCACGGCCGCGGCCAGCGTGCCGTTGGCGATCGCCACCGTGCGCGGCGCACCGCCCAGCAGGATGGGCTCGGCCAGGGACCGGTGCAGTGGGATCTCGAACCCCGGCACGACAGCGAGCGCGGTCATACCAGCACCGCCCCGCCCGAGAACGAGAAGAAGGACAGGAAGAAGCTCGAGGCGGCGAACGCGATCGAGAGGCCGAACACGATCTGGATCAGGCGCCGGAAACCCCCGGAGGTATCGCCGAAGGCGAGCGTCAGGCCCGTGGCGATGATGATGATCACCGCGATGATCTTGGCGACCGGCCCCTGGATCGAGTCCAGGATGGACTGCAGCGGCGCCTCCCAGGGCATGCTGGAGCCGGCGGCGTGCGCGGGTGCGGTCATCGCGAGCAGCAGGGCGCCCACCAGGGCCGCCGGCTGAACGGATTTACGGAAAGTCGTCATGTCGGGTTTCCTTCAGAGGAAGACGGTTCAGGCATCGAGGGAGACGCCGGCCCGATCGATGCCTCGAGCCGGTAGCCCTGGCTGTCGTGGCCGGCCACGCGCACGATCTCGCGCACCCGGCGGGCATGGCCCCGGCCGGCGATGAAGACGATGACGTTCACCGCCTCGGCGATCAGCGCCCGCGGCACGGTGACGCTGACCTCCTGCACGAGCTGTTCGAGGCGCACGAGCGCGCCCTGGGCCGAGCCCGCATGCACGGTGGCGATGCCGCCCGGATGGCCCGTGCCCCAGGCCTTGAGCAGGTCCAGGGATTCCGCGCCGCGCACCTCGCCCACCACGATGCGATCCGGCCGCAGCCGCAGCGTGGCACGCACCAGGTCGGCCATGGAACTGACCCCCGGCTCGGTGCGCATGGCCACGTGGTCGTCGCTGCGGCACTGCAGCTCCACCGTGTCCTCGAGGATCAGCACGCGATCGCCCGTGCCCGCGATCTCGTCCAGCAGTGCATTGGCGAGAGTGGTCTTGCCGGTGCTGGTGCCGCCGGCCACCACGATGTTCAGGCGCTCGCGCACGGCTTGGCGCAGGAAGGCGGCCTGGGCCTCAGCCATGATCCCGTCGGCCACGTAGTCCGCCAGGGTCATGATGCGCAGCGCCCGCTTGCGAATGGCGAACGAGGGCGCGCGCACGATGGGCGGCATCGCCCCCATGAAGCGCTCGCCGGTCTCGGGCAGTTCCGCCGACAGCAGCGGCGCGCCCGGATGCACCTCGGCGTGCACGTGTGCGGCGACGACGCGGATGATGCGTTCGGCCACGGGCGGCGGCATCCTGTGGCCCGTGGGCACGCGGCCGCTTTGCAGCCGGTCCACCCAGAGCGACCCGTCCGGGTTCAGCAGCACCTCGACCACGTCCGGGTCCTCCAGCGCGGCGGCGATCTCCGGCCCCATCGCCGTGCGCAGCATGCGGATGCGGCGCCGGGCGGGCTCGCGGTCGGGCACATCCTCGGGGCGCGTCATCCTGCATCCTCCGAGGCGTCCACCGGGCCGACCTCCTCGTGGACTTCCCGCACCAGGCTGCGCCCGCGCTGGATGTGCCGGGCCAACTGCTCGATGAACTGCGCGTAGCGCGCACGGCCCTGGGCGCGCACGGCCTCCTGCTGCTGCTCGGGCACCGGCAGGGCGAGTGTCAGGTAGTGCCGCACGAACAGGGCCACGGTCTCGATCAGGATGCCCTGGTCGCGCTCGAGCCGGTCGAACTGGCGCGACAGGCGGTCCAGGCGCCTGCCCATCGCCGCCTCGCGCTGGTCCATGGCATCGGGCGAGAGGAAGGAAGACAGCGCCGCCGCGATCACCGAGGACTTCGACACGCCCCGGTGCACGGCCACGTCCTCCAGCCGCCTTGCATGCTCGGGCTCGATGAAGATGTTCAGGCGCGCCCGGGTCATAGGGCGATCCCGTCATCCGGGTCCAGCGCGGCCAGCCGTGCGGCGCGCACCTGGCCGCGATCCAGTTGGCGGTCCAGCTCGTGTGGCAGCGGCGGTGCATCCCCCTCGTCGCGCTCGTCGTCCAGCAGGATCAGGTCGCCCGCCTCCGGCTCTTGGACCAGTTCACGGACATCTTCCAGCTCCGGCCTGAGCTGATGGCCACCCTCGTCCGCGAAGCCGCCTGCATCGCTGCCGCCAGCGACTTGCGGAGGCGGAGGAGTCGCGAGGCCGCTCCAGTCGTCGGTCCGGCCGGCGGGCTTGTCCGCATAGGTGCCGGCGACCAGCACGGGCGGCGCCAGCACCCGCCGCGTGAAGTTGCGGTCCTGGTAGTAGCGCAGCTTCCTCGCGCGGATCGGCGGATGGCCGGAAACCATCACCACCGCCTCGTCCGGCGGCAACTGCATCACCTCGCCCGGCGTGAGCAGCGGCCGGGCCGTCTCCTGGCGCGAAACCATCAGGTGGCCCAGCCACGGCGCGAGCCGGTGGCCGGCGTAGTTGCGCTGGGCGCGCAGTTCGGTGGCCGTGCCCAGCGAATCGGAGATGCGCTTGGCCGTGCGCTCGTCGTTGGTGGCGAAGGCGACGCGCACGTGGCAGTTGTCCAGGATCGAATGGTTCGGGCCGTACGCCTTGTCGATCTGGTTCAGGCTCTGCGCGATCAGGAAGGCCCGCAGGCCGTAGCCCGCCATGAAGGCCAGCGCCGACTCGAAGAAGTCCAGCCGGCCCAGGGCCGGAAACTCGTCGAGCATCAAGAGCAGCTTTTGGCGCCGCGCGATGCCGTCCGAACCATCGAGCGACTCGGTCAGGCGCCGGCCGACCTGGTTGAGGATCAGGCGGATCAGCGGCTTCGTGCGGCTGATGTCCGAGGGCGGCACCACCAAGTACAGCGATACCGGGTGTTCGGCGGAGATGAGGTCCGCGATGCGCCAGTCGCAGCGCGAGGTCACCTCAGCCACCGTCGGGTCGCGATACAGGCCGAGGAAGGACATGGCCGTGGACAGCACGCCCGAGCGCTCGTTCTCGCTCTTGTTGAGCACTTCGCGTGCGGCCGATGCCACCACCGGATGTGGACCATCGCCCAGGTGCGGCGTGGTCATCATCCGGTGCAGCGTCACCTCGAAGGGGCAGGCCGGGTCCGACAGGAAATTGGCGACGCCGCGCAGCGTCTTGTCCTCGCCCGCGTACAGCACGTGCAGGATGGCACCCACCAGCAGTGCGTGGCTGGTCTTCTCCCAGTGGTTGCGCCGCTCCAGCGCGCCTTCCGGATCCACCAGGATGTCCGCGATGTTCTGCACGTCGCGCACCTCGTGCACGCTGCGGCGAACTTCCAGCAGCGGGTTGTAGGCGGCCGAGCGCGGATCGGTCGGGTTGAACAGCAGGCAGTGGCTGAAGCGGCTGCGCCAGCCGGCCGTGAGATGCCAGTTCTCGCCCTTGATGTCGTGGATCACGGCCGAGCCGGGCCAGGTGAGCAGCGTGGGCACCACCAGCCCGACGCCCTTGCCCGAACGCGTGGGCGCGAAGGCCAACACGTGCTCGGGGCCGTCATGGCGCAGGTACGTGCACAGCCCGCGGCGCAGCTTTCGGCCCACGCCTTCGATGCGGCCCAGGAAGACCCCGGCATCGCCGGCCAGGCCGGCCTTCTCCACCTCTTCGGCTTCGGCCCAGCAGGCCGAGCCGTAGGTGGTGACCCGCCCGGCGAGCCGTGCCCGCCACACCGCCATGGCGATGGCCGCGGCGGTGGCGGCCAGCCCGCTCGAAGCGGCCGCGATCCCGCCACGCTCGAAAACGCGGGGCGCATAGGCGCCATAGAGGTACCACCATTCGAACAACTTCCATGGCTCGTAGGCCGGCATTCCGAGCACATGGAACCAGGCTGGCCCGAGTCCGGCCTGGTAGCCCAAGGCCCGCGCCGTCCACTGCGTGGCAGCCCACGTGCCGCCCAGCGGCACGCACAGCACCACGATGATCTGTCCGAACAGGATGCCGGTCGCTGATGTCGGCATGAGGCCACCTCCCGAGGCACGTGATTTCCAATGCGCGTGCCACCACGACACGCAGGCACGAGTCTGAAATCAGGCGCCCGCGAGGCACACCCGTCGGGGCGTGGCCTGGCGTACGCCGGCGGGCGCGTCGCTGTTTTGCTTCTTCTCGTGGAGGCGGTGCGCGTGGGAGCGCGGCCAAGTCAGACGGCGGTCAGCATGCCAGCCGACGCGCATCGCGTCCAAGGCTTCTGACGCGAGCCGACATCGCGCCACGGCGATGTGCTGTTACGGCTGATGCAAGGTTCGGGCGTACGCGAGGAATCGCTGGAGCACCTCCGGCAGGGCGGGGTGCCGGTGTTTGTGCAGCACGTAGGTCTTGATGCGTATGTCTTCAGCCAACGGCACGACGACGACATCGGCGCGACGCAGAGTCGTCATGTGGCCGGCATCGGCCACGCCGACACCCAGGCCCGCAGCCACGCGGATGACGTAGCCCACCAGGGTCCGGGCTTCGGCTGCGATAACGGGCCTAGCAGCGTAGTGTCGACGCACAGCGTCCATCTGCTGACGCAGCCCTGGCAGACGGTCGAGGCGGCAGGCGATCATGGGGAAGGCCAGGAGTTCGGAGATCTGCACGACCTCGCGGGTGGCCAGTTCGTGGTCGGGTGGAACCAACGCCACCAAGGGGTAGTCCCAGACCATCTCCTGGGCAATGGCGTCATCTTCCGCAATGCCGAAGGAGAAGCCGACATCGACCTCCTCGCGCCGCAGCGCGGCCAACAGCTCGGACGCAGGCATCTCGGTGATCTCCAGCGGGATGTCGGGCGCCAGTGCGCGCCAGCCGAGAAAGCAATCGGAGAGCCTGGGCTGGGCCATGCCGTCCGCCACGCCGACGCGAAGCGGTGCGCGGTAGCGGGCGTCGGTTTCGCAGACCACCCGTTTGATGCGCTCGAACCGCGTAAAGAGCATGCGGGCATGCTCGAGCAGCTTAGATCCGGCGGGGGTCAGTTTCAGCCTGCGTGGCGCGCGGACGAGGAGCGTGACACCCAGTTGCTCCTCCAGATCGCGCACGGTGCGCGACAGAGGCGTCTGGTCGACGTGCACGCGTTCGGCAGCACGGCGGAAATTCAGCTCCTCCGCGACCGCGATGAAGTAGCGCAGATGTCTTAACTCAATCATCGATGCCGCGAGTCGAATGGACTAGTACGCCAGGAATCGATTCACATATTGCAAAAAGGGCTCAAGCCTTCTTGAAGGAATTCGCTGTATGCCATTTGTCCTCGTAGCCGAATGAGACCGAAGACACCATGAAACGCTCCTGCGGCATCTCTCTATGGAGCCGGCCACCTTCAGGCCGGCACGGTGCCCGCCGCAGGCCCGCTGACGAACACGTCGGCATGGAAGCGCGCGGCCGGCAGGCCCAGCGCCTGCACCGCCGCCTCGCGCACCGACTGCACCATCGCCGGCGAGCCGCAGCAGTACAGCTCGTGCCCCGACAGGTCGGGGCAGTGCGCGCGTAGCGCCGCATCGACCCGGCCGGCGAAGGCGCCCTCGCGCGTCTCTCCGCTGAGCGCCTCGATGAAGCGGAAGTCCTGCGGCCACTGGCGCTGCCACTTCGCGACCGCCGGGCGCAGGTAGATGCCCTCGGCACGGCGGGCGCCCCAGATCAGCGTGATCGGCCGCGCCACGCGCCGGCGCGCCATGTCGTCCAGGATGGATTTGGCTGGCGCGAAGCCGGTGCCACCCACGACGAAGACGATCGGCCGGTCCGCGTCCGCCTCCAGCGTGACGGCGCCGAAGGGCAGCTCGACCTCGATCGCGTCGCCCGGCGCCAGGCTGGGCACGCGCGCGCTGAAGGCGCCGTCGGCCACGTGGCGCACGTGCAGGGTCAGCGTGTCGTTCTCGTGCGGCGGGTTCGCCATCGAATAGCAGCGGGTGCTGCCGTCGGGCAGCGCGAGTTGCAGGTACTGGCCGGCCTGGAAGCGGGCCCGCTGCCCGGCCGGCAGGCGCAGCTGCAACACCGAGACGTCGGGCGCCGCCAGCTGGTTGCGGAACACCTTCGCCGTGAAGCGCTTGCGGGCGGCCGGGTCGACGCGGTGCCAGGCGGCGGGGCGGATGCGCAGGTCGCTGCGCGGCGCGCACATGCACAAGAGCACTTGATCGGGCCCGCAGCTCTCGTTGCGCAGCGGGCCGCCCAGGTTGGCGACCTCGCCCCCGGCCACCGCGCCGGCGCAGTTGCCGCACACGCCCTTGCGGCAGGAGTAGGGCAGCTCGATGCCGGCGCGCAGCGCGGCGTCGAGCACGCTCTGCGCCGGGCCGCAGTCGAAAGCGGCGTCGCTGCCCTCGATGGTGATGCGATGGTTCATGCCGTTCCTTCCTCCACGCCGGCGCTCGTCAGCAGCGCGATGGTGCGCAGCACAGCGCCGGGGTCCGCGATGCCGAGGCCGGCGATGTCCATCGCGCTGCCGTGGCCGACGCTGGACAGCAGCGCCTGCGCGCCGATGGACAGCGCGCTGGCCGCGTTCGGCGCCAGCAGCTTGACGGGGATGTGGCCCTGGTCGTGCAGCATCGCGACGTACAGGTCGTGCCGCCGCTGCGCCAGCAGCAGGTCGGCGCCCAGCGGGCCGTCCACGCGCAGGCCCTCGGCGCGCAGCGCCTGCACGGCCGGCTCGACGTGCTGCGCGTCCTCGGGGCCGAACAGCCCGCCCTCCGAGGCATGCGGGTTGATGCCGAAGACGCCGATGCGCGGATCGGCGACGCCCAGCCGCGCGCAGGCCCGCGCGCCGGCGCGCGCCGCCGCGGCGACCAGTGCGGGCCGCAGCCGGTCCAGCGCGTGCGCCACGCTCTCGTGCAGCGTGGCGTGCACGATGCGCAGGCCGCCGCCGACCAGCATCAGGAACACGCTGTCCTCCGGCTGGCCGCACACGCGCGCGACCAGCGAGGGGTAGCCGCTGAAGGCGATGCCGGCCTGATGGATCGCCGTCTCGTGGTGCGGGCAGGCGACCACGGCGTCGGCCTCGCCGCGCCGGCAGGCCTCGATGGCGGCGCTGGCTGAGGCGACGGCCGAGGCGCCCGCCGCCGGGTCGATGCGGCCGGGCCGGGCTGCCTGCGCGGGCAGCGTGCCGGCGTCCACCGCGGGCTGCCCGCGCAGTAGCGCCTCCAGCCCGAGCTGCGATGCCATGCGCTCCAGCACGGCCGCGGGGCCGTACAGCGTGATGCGCTCGCGTGCATCGGACGGCAGCGCCGCCAGGGCCTTGAGGGCGATCTCCGGCCCGATGCCGTTGGGGTCGCCCACGGCCAGCGCCAGCCGGGGCGGCGCGACGGTCGCAGCCATGGCGTTCACAGCGGCAGGGCCAGCAGCGTGTCCGTCACCGTGCTGTCGCACACCGCGACGCGCGAGCGCAGGCGCAGCCGGCCATCCTGCCGCACCACGCGATCGCGGTAGACGCCGCTGGCGAACAGGTGGGTCTCTCCGGTCGCCATGATGCGCGCCACCATGAAGGGCGTGCGAGCCTCGGCGCCCGTGTCGTCCTGCGCGCCCAGCACCGGGATGCCCAGCAGATGGCGGTAGCGCTGGCGCTCGTAGATGTTGGCCTCGCGCAGCGCGGCGATGCGGTCCTCCAGCATGGCGCGCGAATCGGCGTAGACGATGCCGGCCGGCAGGCCCTCGCGCTCATTCTCCGTGTGCGTGATGCGGTAGTGGCAGTCGTCGGTGAAGAAATCGGCCCACCGCTCCAGCGCATCGCTGTCGATGGTTTCGGCATAGGCCGCGTTGAAGGCGCACAGCGCCAGCAGGTCGATCATGGTGTGCTCTCTCGATGGGCAGGCGCGCTCAGGCGCCCATGTGCTGCCGGTAGGCCTTCCAGAAGCCGCGCACCGAGGCCTCGGTGGC
>NZ_JBIQNC010000041.1:0-28138 GCF_044462705.1 Xenophilus sp. | reverse complement strand
TGGACCACACGCAGACCTCGATCGTGCTCAGCCGCAAGCTGGACCGGCGGCAGGCATGAGGGCGCGGGGCCGCTGGTTTTCCCCCAGCAGCTGCGATTCACCCCCCGCCTAGCATCCATGACACGAGGGAGAACAAAGCCATGGACGAAAAAGGCTGCAGCCGCGGCACATCGGCAACCACGTACTTCGCGCACTCACTGCCAGGCGAGGACGAGCGGTTCTGGCAACCCTTGCCGGCGCACCTCCTGAACGTCGGCGCGGCTGCCGGCGCATTCGCCAGCGTCTTCGATGCCCAGATGCTGGCTACCGTGCAGGGCTGGCTTCACGACCTGGGCAAGTACACCCTGCCCTTCCAGGAACGGCTGCGCGGCAGCCCGTTGCGCGTCGATCATTCGACCCATGGCGCACGCATCATCGCGCAGCAGCGCTTCGGGTTGGCCGGGCAGCTGCTGGCCTATGGCATCGCCGGACACCATGCCGGACTGGCCAACGGCCAGGGCGAAGGCGAACGCACCGCACTGGCGGATCGCCTTCGCAGCGCGGACCTGCCCGTGCTCGATCCCGTCTGGGAGCGGGACATCGCCCTGCCCGACAAACTCGGCCTGCCATCGGGCTTCAAGTTCTATGGCGAGACTCGCCAGCAAGCCAAGGATCGCCAGCCCTTCCAACTGGCATTTCTCACACGCATGCTGTTCTCATGCTTGGTCGATGCGGACTTCATCGATACCGAGCGCTTCTACCGCCAAGCGGAGAATGAGCCCGATCACCGCAGCTCGGGCCCACCCGCGTCGTCGCTGGGGGCACTGCGCAGCCAGCTCGACAGCCATCTCGGCCAATTCAAGGCCGACAGCGAGGTCAACCGATTGCGCAGCGACATCCTGCGCCACGTCCGCCAGCAGGCCGCGCGCGATCCTGGCCTGTTCTCGCTGACCGTACCGACCGGCGGCGGCAAGACCCTCGCCTCGCTGGCCTTCGCGCTGGACCACGCCATCGCGCACGGGCTGCGGCGCGTGATCTTCGTGATCCCGTTCACCAGCATCGTCGAGCAGAACGCCGCGGTGTTCCGCCAGGCCCTGGGGCCGCTGGGCGAGGCGGCCGTGCTCGAACACCACAGCGCCTTCGTGCAGGCCGACCCGCCGCGCGACGACCCCGAGCGCTACCAGTCCCTGGAGAAGCTGAAGCTGGCCATGGAGAACTGGGACGCGCCCATCGTCGTCACCACCGCCGTGCAGTTCTTCGAAAGCCTGTTCGCGGCCAAGCCCTCGCAGTGCCGCAAGCTGCACAACATCGCGGGCAGCGTGGTCGTGCTCGACGAGGCACAGACCATGCCGCTGAAGCTGCTGCGCCCCTGCGTGGCGGCGATCGACGAACTCGCACGCAACTACCGCAGCAGCGTGGTGCTGTGCACGGCCACGCAGCCGGCACTGGAGGCGCCGGCGTTCGAGGGCGGCTTGACGGACGTACGCGAGCTGACGCACGAGCCGACGCAGTTGTTCAGGCAACTGGAACGGGTACGCGTGCGGCATATCGGCACCCTGAGCGACGAAGCACTGGCCGAGCACATGCGCTCGCGCGAACAGGTGCTGTGCATCGTCAACAACCGCCGCCACGCGCGCGCCGTTTATCAGGCCATGGCCGATCTGCCGG
Organism: Xenophilus sp.; assembly: GCF_044462705.1. Classification (NCBI taxonomy): domain Bacteria; kingdom Pseudomonadati; phylum Pseudomonadota; class Betaproteobacteria; order Burkholderiales; family Comamonadaceae; genus Xenophilus; species Xenophilus sp. Next base: position 26,491 of record NZ_JBIQNC010000041.1, on the reverse strand, counting down.
GCGCCCGACATCTGACTACGCTGATGTGCGCCAAGCATCGCAGCAAGGTGCTGGCCGAGGTGCGGCAGATGCTCAAGGAGGGACTACCCTGCCGGCTGGTGAGCACCAGCCTCATTGAGGCTGGCGTCGACGTCGACTTCCCCACGGTGCTGCGCGCCGAAGCAGGCTTGGACTCGATTGCCCAGGCCGCCGGCCGCTGCAATCGCGAGGGAAGGCGTGCCCTCAACGCCAGCGACGTTCTGGTGTTCGCAACGGAGAACGAGGACTGGGCACCGCCTCCTGAACTCAAACAATATGCCCAGGCTGCCCGCGAAGTCTTGCGCCAATGCGAAGACGATCCGCTCTCGCCCGAGGCCATTGAACGCTACTTCTCGCTGCTGTACTGGCAAAAGGGCAGCGAGCGGCTCGACGAGCCCAACCTCATGGGTCAGCTCAGGGACAGCCGCCCCGACAGCCTGCCCATGGAAACGCTGGCCGCCAAGTTCCGCATGATCGACAGCGTGCAGATGCCGGTCATCGTGCCGTATGACGATGACGCGAAAAAGGCCATCGATGCCCTGACGTATGCCCAAGGTTGTGCAGGCCTGGCACGCAAGCTTCAGCCCTATCTGGTGCAGTTGCCACGCCAGGGCTTCGATGCCCTCTACAAGGCGGGGGCCGTGATTCCAGTGACGCCAGAGAAATGGGGCGATCAGTTCATGGTGCTGGCGCACGAGGGTTTGTACGACCCGCATTTCGGCCTGAGTTGGGATGACCCAACGCTCATCCGCCCGGATCTCTTGAGCTGGTAATATTTTGTAAACGAACATCTGAGACAGCCTGCCGGAGGGAAGACCCATGGGGTATGGAGTGAGACTCAAGCTCAGTGGTGAGCGCGCCTGTTTTACGAGGCCGGAGATGAAGGTCGAGCGCGTCTCCTATGACGTCATCACCCCCTCCGCCGCACGCGGCATCCTCAGCGCGATCCACTGGAAGCCGGCGATCGCATGGCGCATCGACCGCATCCACGTACTGAATCCCATCCGCTTCGAGTCCATCCGCCGCAACGAGGTTGGCGGCAAGATCTCGCCGGCCAGCGTGGCCAAGGCCATCAAGGCAAAGTCCACCGCGGACCTGGCGAACTACGTCGATGAGGACCGCCAGCAGCGCGCAGCCACCATCCTGCGCGACGTGGCCTATGTGATCGAGGCGCACTTCGACCTCACGGCCCGGGCCGGCGCCGACGATTCCGTGGGCAAGCACCTGGACATCTTCAATCGCCGCGCGCGCAAGGGCCAGTGCTTCCAGATGCCGTGCATGGGCGTTCGGGAGTTCCCGGCAGACTTCTCGCTGCTGGAAGAGGGTGACCCGCTGCCCGGCGCGCACGACAGCCTGCGCGGCGAGCGCGACCTGGGCTGGATGCTGCACGACATCGACTTCGAGCGGAACATGACGCCGCGCTTCTTCCGCGCGCAGATGGTGAACGGCGTGATCGACGTGCCGCCCTGGCACAGCGAGGAGGTGCGGGCATGATCCTCCAGGCCCTGAACGGCTACTACCAACGGCTGCTCGCACGCGGCGAGGAGGGGTTGGCTCCCTTCGGCTACAGCCCCGAGAAGATCAGCTACGAGATCCTGCTCGCGCCCGACGGCCGCGTGGTGGACGTGAACGACATCCGCGACACCTCGGGCAAGAAGCCCCTACCTCGCCTGATGAACGTGCCTCAGCCCGAGAAACGCACGGTCGGCATCAAGTCGAACTTTCTCTGGGACAAGACCAGCTATGTGCTGGGCGTCAGCACCACCAGCAAGCGTGCCGACAAGGAGCACGAAGCCTTCAAGACACTGCATCGGGAAAGCCTGGCCGGCACCGACGATCCGGGCCTGAAGGCATTGCTGGCCTTTCTTGCGGCTTGGACTCCGGAGCGTTTCTCGGAGCCGCAATCGCATTTCACCGAGGAGATGCGGGACGCCAACATGGTGTTCCGCCTGGACGGAGAAAAGACGTACCTGCACGAGCGCCCGGCTGCGCAGGCGATTCGCGCCCGGCTGCTCGCAGGCGAGGATGGCGAGGCTGCTGTGCTGGCGCCCTGCCTGGTGACCGGCGAGCGCCTGCCGATGGCACGCTTGCATCCCCCCATCAAGGGCGTGAACGGCGCGCAGAGTTCGGGCGCCTCCATCGTGTCGTTCAACCTGGAGTCGTTCGCGTCCTATGGCAAGAGCCAGGGCGAGAACGCCCCGATTTCCGAGCAGGCCGCGTTTGCCTACACCACCGTGCTCAACCACCTGCTGCGCCGCAGCGAGCACAACCGCCAGCGCATCCAGATCGGCGATGCCAGCGTGGTGTTCTGGGCCGAGGCGGAAGCCGATGATGAAGCCGAAGCTGCGGAAGAGTTTCTGGCCAACACATGGAACTGGGACGATCGCCCCACCGATGCCCAGGAGAACAACGCCATGGGCCTGGCTTTGGCCAAACTGGTTCAAGGCAAGCCTTTACATGAGATCGATCCGCGCTTGAGCGCATCGACACGGATCTACGTCCTGGGGCTGGCGCCGAACGCATCACGCATTTCGATCCGCTTTTGGTATGTCGACACCTTGGGTGCCCTCGCCCGGAATGTGGCTTGGCATGCGCATGACATGCATCTGGAGCCGGCCCCCTGGAGCGGAATGCCTGCGCTATGGCGTCTGGTGCTGGCCACAGCACCTTCACGTGACGGACGAGCCAAGGCAGAGGATGTACCACCTCAACTGGCCGGCGATCTGATGCGCGCCGTTCTGAGTGGCACGCGCTATCCCGGCAGCCTGCTGGCCAATGTCCTGATGCGCATGCGCACCGACGGTGATTTGTCGGGTGTTCGCGTTGCCATCTGCAAAGCCTTTCTGGCACGCCAACGGCGATTCAACTGCAATTCCAACGAGGAGGTACCTGTGAGTCTTGACAAGGAATCCACGAGCCCCGGCTACCGGCTGGGTCGTCTGTTCGCCGTGCTGGAGTCCGTGCAGCGCGCAGCGTTGGGCGGGCAGGTCAACGCCACCATCCGCGACCGCTACTACGGCGCGGCCTCGGCCACGCCGGCGTCGGTGTTCCCGGTGCTGCTGCGCAATACCCAGAACCACCTGGGCAAGCTGCGCAAGGACAAGCCCGGCTTCGCCTTCAACCTGGAAAAGGACATCGCGGAAATTGTGGATGGCCTGCCCGAGCACTTTCCCCGCAGTCTGCGTATCGAGGCCCAGGGCCAGTTCGCGATCGGCTACTACCACCAGTCGCAAAGCCGCTTCCGCAAGGCCGCAGACGGCAGCGATGCCGACACCGAATCCACCACCGAGGGAGCCTCCGCATGACCGCCATCGCCCATCGCTACGAATTCGTCTACTTGTTCGACATCACCAACGGCAACCCCAACGGCGACCCCGACGCGGGCAACCTGCCGCGCCTGGACCCCGAGACGAACCGCGGACTGGTCACGGACGTGTGCCTCAAGCGCAAGGTCCGCAACTTCGTGAGCCTGGACAAGGAGGATGCCGCAGGCTACGCGATCTACATGCAGGAAAAGGCGATCCTGAACAACCAGCATCGCAAAGCCTATGACGCCATCGACGTCAAGCCCGAGGACAAGAAACTGCCCAAGGACGAGGCCAAGGCGCGCGAGATCACGGCCTGGATGTGCGCCAACTTCTTCGACATCCGCAGCTTCGGCGCCGTGATGACCACGGGCGTGAACGCGGGCCAGGTGCGCGGGCCGATCCAGATGGCTTTCGCCACCTCCATCGACCCGGTGGTGCCGCTGGAGATTTCCATCACCCGCATGGCCGTGACCACCGAGAAGGAAGCCGAAGCCCAGAGCGGCGACAACCGCACCATGGGCCGAAAGCACATCATTCCCTATGGCCTGTACCGCGCTCATGGCTTCATCTCGGCCAAGCTGGCCGAGCGCACGGGCTTCTCGAACGAGGATCTCGATCTGTTCTGGCGCGCGCTCATCAACATGTTCGAGCACGATCGCTCCGCCGCCCGCGGCGAGATGGCCGCGCGCAAGCTCATCGTGTTCGAGCACGAAAGCGCAATGGGCAACGCACCCGCGCACGTGCTGTTCGACGCCGTCAAGGTGCAGCCCGCGCGGGGCGACGAGGCCGCAGCACCGCGTGCCTATGCGGACTATGAGGTGAGCATCGACCGCGCGGCCATTCCGGCCGGCGTGACGGTGCGCGAGCTGATCTGAAGCCACCTGCGCGAGGGGCCTGGCGATGGATGACGACGCCATCCCCCTCTCTGCCCTGCAGCACCACTTGTACTGTCCGCGGCAGTGCGCGCTGATCCATGTGGAGCAGCTTTGGGAGGAGAACCGGCACACGGCCGAAGGCCGCGTGCTGCACGAGAAGGCCGACAAACCCAGGATCGAGCGCCGCAAGGGCGTGCGCACGGTCCTGGCCATGCCGCTGGCTGCGCCTGAGTTGGGCATCACGGGCATCGCCGACGTGGTGGAGTTCCACCAGACGGCAGATGGGGAACGCGCCTTCCCGGTCGAGTACAAGCGCGGCCGTCCCAAGGCCCACCAGGCCGACGAAGTCCAACTCTGCGCCCAAGCCCTGTGCCTGGAATCCATGCTGGGGCAAACCGTCCCCGCCGGCGCGCTGTACTACGGGCAGACCCGCCGCCGCACCGATGTGCCGTTCGATGCCCCGCTGCGGCAATTGACGCTGAACACCATCGCCGCCGTGCGAACCATGTTGGCGGCCGGCGTCACACCCACGGCCCGCTACGACCGACGGCGCTGCGACGCGTGTTCTCTGCTGGATCTGTGCCAACCCAAGCTGCTGGGGCGCACGCGCAGCGTCAACGACTGGCTGGCGGCGCAATGGCGTCAGGAAACGGAAGCGAAAGGCGCACCGTGCGAAGACAACTGAACACCCTGTACGTGACCACCGAAGGCGCCTGGCTGCGCAAGGATGGGGCCAACATCGTCATGGAAGTGGAACAGCAGGAGCGTGCCCGCCTGCCCGTGCACATGCTCGAGAGCCTGGTCTGCTTCGGGCGCGTGCTGGTGTCGCCGCCCTTGCTCGGCTACTGCGCGGAGCAAGGCATCTGCACGAGCTTTCTCACGCCCAACGGGCGCTTTCTGGCGCGCGTGGAAGGGCCAGTCTCCGGTAACGTGCTGCTGCGCCGCCAGCAGTACCGCGCCAGCGACGATCCGCAGCGCTGTGCGGCCATCGTGCGCAACGTGCTGCTGGGCAAGCTGCACAACCAGCGCGCCGTGTTGGGTCGGGCCCTGCGCGACCACGGCGACAAGCTCAAGCCCGATGACGAAGCCGCGCTGACCCACGCTCATCGACGGCTGGACCGGCTGGCCGACAAGCTCATGCCGGAAACGGACCTGAATCTGCTGCGCGGCTACGAAGGCGAAGCCGCGCAGGCGTATTTCGGCGTGTTCGACCATTTGATCCGTATCGACAACCCGGCCATGCGCTTTCAAGGTCGCAGCCGCAGGCCTCCGCGCGATGCGGTCAATGCGCTGCTGTCCTTTCTCTACACGCTGGTCACGCACGACTGCCGCTCGGCCCTGGAGAGCGTGGGCCTGGATCCGGCCGTCGGCTTCCTGCACCGAGACCGGCCCGGCCGGCCCAGCCTCGCGCTGGACCTGCTTGAGGAGTTTCGCCCGCTGCTGGCAGACCGGTTGGCGCTGTCGCTGATCAACCGCAAGCAGATCGGTGAGCGGGATTTTCAATACATGGACAACGGCGCCGTGCTGCTGACGGAGACATCGCGCAAGACCGTGCTGACGGCCTACCAGGAGCGCAAGCGCGAGGAACTGCGTCATGTCTTCGTCGAGGAAAAGGCCGCCATCGGGCTGTTTCCCTTCATCCAGGCGCAATTGCTGGCCCGCCATCTGCGCGGTGACCTGGACGCCTATCCGCCCTTCCTGTGGAAATGAGGTGCGCCCATGATGGTCTTGGTCAGCTATGACGTCAGCACCCAGGACAAGGCGGGCGCGCGCCGGCTGCGACGCATCGCCAGGGCCTGCCTGGACTATGGACAGCGGGTACAGTTCTCCGTCTTCGAGATCGAGGTGAACCCTGCGCAATGGGTCGCCTTGAAGCACCGGCTGGTGCAGATCATCGACACCACCCAGGACAGTTTGCGCATCTACTACCTGGGCAGGCAGTGGCAGAGCAAGGTGGAGCACATCGGGGCCAAGCCGGTTCTCGATCTGAACGCACCTTTGGTTTTCTGAAGTCCACAATCACTTGCGAACCCTGAGCGATCGCCGCGACCCAGTGGAGGTTCGCGGCCTAGTAAGCTGTTGTCGCTGCTGGTTTTTTTGTTCTCCTATTTTGGAGAGCAGTACTTCAAGCACAGAAGCACTCGTGGTTCGCGAGAAGGCCGGGTTTTTTCTTGGCGTAGGAAGTCGCTATAACTGCGCCGTCGCGTCCTCACGGGCGCGTGAGTTGAAACACGCCGAGCGGCCTTGTCCATCGACCGGCCCTGATGTCGCGTCCTCACGGGCGCGTGAGTTGAAACGTGTTGTCGGTGCTTGGGTCGGTTGCTCAGTTTGAGGTCGCGTCCTCACGGGCGCGTGAGTTGAAACATGAACGGGGAAACCGACTCGCTCGAGTTCCCCGTCGCGTCCTCACGGGCGCGTGAGTTGAAACATCCTGCCTGGGCAGACGGCCAGCCTCGACCTGGTCGCGTCCTCACGGGCGCGTGAGTTGAAACCGGCACTCCGGCCTGAGACACGAGCCAGAGCACACCGTCGCGTCCTCACGGGCGCGTGAGTTGAAACGCCCTGGTCAAGGCCAAAGGGCTCCCTGCTCTGGTCGCGTCCTCACGGGCGCGTGAGTTGAAACTGCGAAGGCCCTACCGCTGACACGTCGCGGCAGGTCGCGTCCTCACGGGCGCGTGAGTTGAAACTCTCGGGCCGGATCCATTCCGGCATCGCGCTGGGTCGCGTCCTCACGGGCGCGTGAGTTGAAACTGGTGCCGTGGACAGCAATGGCGACCCGATCCCCGTCGCGTCCTCACGGGCGCGTGAGTTGAAACCCCCTGGACAACAACGAGTTTGCATCCTCCCCGGCCGTCGCGTCCTCACGGGCGCGTGAGTTGAAACGCTCGCGGCGCTCCAGTTCGGCAACACGCGCCCGGGTCGCGTCCTCACGGGCGCGTGAGTTGAAACGACACCATGCTCGGGGCCCTGGCTGGCGTGCCAGTCGCGTCCTCACGGGCGCGTGAGTTGAAACACCACGCCTGCGGAACTCCAACAGCACCGCCGGTCGCGTCCTCACGGGCGCGTGAGTTGAAACAGCTTGAAGCTGTCGGTGTCGGAGTCGTCCACCTGTCGCGTCCTCACGGGCGCGTGAGTTGAAACGACGCCGCGAAGCTCGCCGAGCTGGCGGAGAGCATGTCGCGTCCTCACGGGCGCGTGAGTTGAAACGCGCTGGACGTCATCAGCCCCGAGGGCTACGGCGTCGCGTCCTCACGGGCGCGTGAGTTGAAACAATTGCTGGAGTCGCTGTGGCAGCTGGACGCCAGCGGTCGCGTCCTCACGGGCGCGTGAGTTGAAACGCGTGGATGTACTCGATCGGCTGGATCGCCTTGGACGTCGCGTCCTCACGGGCGCGTGAGTTGAAACGCTTCGTCGGGCAGGGAGCGGATCGTCTCCTTGGGTCGCGTCCTCACGGGCGCGTGAGTTGAAACTTCGCCGGCGTGCTGGTCTGCGCGCTGATCGCGGTCGCGTCCTCACGGGCGCGTGAGTTGAAACATTGCAGCCGCTCGCCGGTGTGGGGGCGGGTGGTCGCGTCCTCACGGGCGCGTGAGTTGAAACTCTGGCTCCACCCTCCAGGTGGGGCCGTTCGACACGGTCGCGTCCTCACGGGCGCGTGAGTTGAAACGGGCCGTGTCCGGGCGAGCCGGGCTATCGTCCGAGGTCGCGTCCTCACGGGCGCGTGAGTTGAAACTCTCCCGGTGTGGGGCGCCTCGGGGTGTCGGTTGGGTCGCGTCCTCACGGGCGCGTGAGTTGAAACTGCTTGGGTGTTGCCGAAGCCCGTGTGGGGGACCGTCGCGTCCTCACGGGCGCGTGAGTTGAAACTCCACAGCTGCGGCCTGGATAGCGATGGCCTTGGCGTCGCGTCCTCACGGGCGCGTGAGTTGAAACCGCCGCTGGTATCTGGACCAGGACCAATCCATCTGGTCGCGTCCTCACGGGCGCGTGAGTTGAAACTACCTGAGTGCCATGCCCGGCCCCAAGGTGCGCAGTCGCGTCCTCACGGGCGCGTGAGTTGAAACGATGAACTGCTCACGTTGACCTACCGTGAGAACCAGACGGTCGCGTCCTCACGGGCGCGTGAGTTGAAACGAGGACAAGGGCGACGGATGGAGCCACCCTGCCTTCGTCGCGTCCTCACGGGCGCGTGAGTTGAAACACCTCAGTCAGGTTTGCGCCGTACCAAGCGGGGGGTCGCGTCCTCACGGGCGCGTGAGTTGAAACAAGTTTGCAAGCATCACTGCGGGGCCGGGTACGAGGTCGCGTCCTCACGGGCGCGTGAGTTGAAACCCCGATGCCGATGGCAACTGGTACACGCAGGGCGGTCGCGTCCTCACGGGCGCGTGAGTTGAAACCGTGGAGGCCAACCGACCTAACCGATCTTCGAGCGTCGCGTCCTCACGGGCGCGTGAGTTGAAACCTCAGTCCAAGGCGCCTTCATGGCGTCCAGCAGAGTCGCGTCCTCACGGGCGCGTGAGTTGAAACCGCCTGAAGAGCAGCGCTGCCCGCATGGGTCTGGGTCGCGTCCTCACGGGCGCGTGAGTTGAAACGACGAGCCCAATTGGGAGAGCGGAAAGAATGTCTGGTCGCGTCCTCACGGGCGCGTGAGTTGAAACAGCGAGATGCGCGATGAGCTGACGCGCAACTCGGAGGTCGCGTCCTCACGGGCGCGTGAGTTGAAACCATTGGCCGAATGGATTCTCGCTCACTTCGTCTGGTCGCGTCCTCACGGGCGCGTGAGTTGAAACCAGAAGGGGACCGACCAGGCCCTGGACGACCAGCTGTCGCGTCCTCACGGGCGCGTGAGTTGAAACATAGCCAGCCGCGCATCGGCCGGCGCTTGTTGGTGTCGCGTCCTCACGGGCGCGTGAGTTGAAACTCACCCAGCTATCCGCACGGTGCGCATTGCGTCGTCGCGTCCTCACGGGCGCGTGAGTTGAAACGGCGCTGGTGTCTGTGGCCTGCGTATGTGCAGGGCGTCGCGTCCTCACGGGCGCGTGAGTTGAAACCCCGTAGTCACCAGCGGCGCCGCGCCGTATTGCGTCGCGTCCTCACGGGCGCGTGAGTTGAAACTGGGCCTGCCGCATCGCAGCAGCGGCCTCGTGCTCGTCGCGTCCTCACGGGCGCGTGAGTTGAAACGTGATGCCGAGGAGGCCATTGTCTGGGTCCATAGCGTCGCGTCCTCACGGGCGCGTGAGTTGAAACGCTGATGCGCTGAAGCGCAAGCGGCTCATCAGTTCGTCGCGTCCTCACGGGCGCGTGAGTTGAAACGACTGCACGGATCGCTCCTATCGCCCTCAACGCGTCGCGTCCTCACGGGCGCGTGAGTTGAAACTGTGCCGAAGTCGGGTTTCAAGGACTCCCCCATCGTCGCGTCCTCACGGGCGCGTGAGTTGAAACCAGCCCTCCATCCAGCCTCGGCCTGTGGAACGGCGGTCGCGTCCTCACGGGCGCGTGAGTTGAAACGAGGTTGAGTATGACAACAGTGGCGTGGGATGGAAGAAGTCGCGTCCTCACGGGCGCGTGAGTTGAAACGCCGACCTCCCGGCGAAGGAGCGCGCCAAGCGCGCGTCGCGTCCTCACGGGCGCGTGAGTTGAAACGTGACGGTGGTAGTCGTCCAGCTTGTTCACTTCCCGTCGCGTCCTCACGGGCGCGTGAGTTGAAACGTCGGCCGTCATGTAGGAGCCCAAAGCGCCGGAGTGTCGCGTCCTCACGGGCGCGTGAGTTGAAACCGGCACATAGAACAGAGCCTCGCGTCCTCACGGGCGCGTGAGTTGAAACCTCTCGGCGGCCAGGGCGGCGTCGATGGCTTCGACGGTCGCGTCCTCACGGGCGCGTGAGTTGAAACGGCGTAGTCGTACTTGCGACGACGGCGCTCTGCGGTCGCGTCCTCACGGGCGCGTGAGTTGAAACTTTTCCGCAGGCGAAAAGTCGAGCGCACCGTCAGTCGCGTCCTCACGGGCGCGTGAGTTGAAACAACCAGCAGGACCTCGGCAACGCGACGACGATCCAGTCGCGTCCTCACGGGCGCGTGAGTTGAAACCTCACGCCCGCGCAGGTCCAGCACCTCGCCAGCCAGTCGCGTCCTCACGGGCGCGTGAGTTGAAATGTCAACGACCGCCTGGCCGAGCCCTGGGAAGACGGGTCGCGTCCTCACGGGCGCGTGAGTTGAAACAGCTTGGGATCGGCCTGCTGGCTGCTGGCGGCCCGTCGCGTCCTCACGGGCGCGTGAGTTGAAACACCGTACATGCTCACCTCCAGCGGGGCGGATGCCGTCGCGTCCTCACGGGCGCGTGAGTTGAAACGTCCACGGCGCCGTCGATTTGCCGGGATCGGTCGGTCGCGTCCTCACGGGCGCGTGAGTTGAAACCGCTGCATCACCGAGCACTGCCCTCAGACCGTTCGTCGCGTCCTCACGGGCGCGTGAGTTGAAACTTCGTGGCCTACGGCCGCCTGCGTGCCGGTCGCACGTCGCGTCCTCACGGGCGCGTGAGTTGACCCGCGACGTGGGTCGCGTCCTCACGGGCGCGTGAGTTGAAACGCCGTGCTGGGCAGCCTCATCGGCGGCGGCTTCGTCGCGTCCTCACGGGCGCGTGAGTTGAAACTGGTCACGACGACCGCCCTCGGCGCCATCGCCGCGTCGCGTCCTCACGGGCGCGTGAGTTGAAGCGCGCACCTCGGCATCTAGGGGTTTGGGTGTGCTGTCGCGTCCTCACGGGCGCGTGAGTTGAAACTCGAAGGGCAGCAGGTAGGCGTGGCCCAGGCTGTGTCGCGTCCTCACGGGTGCGTGAGTTGAAACTCCACGGCGCGCTTGGCCTGGTCGCCGTTGAGCGTCGCGTCCTCACGGGCGCGTGAGTTGAAACCTGAGCACGCAAGCCGGCGGCACCAAGGCCTGGAGTCGCGTCCTCACGGGCGCGTGAGTTGAAACGGCAGCTCGGCGGCGGCGCCGGCGTAGTCGCCAGGTCGCGCCCTCACGGGCGCGTGAGTTGAAACTCGGCCAGCGCGATCGACATGGCCTGATCCGGGTGTCGCGTCCTCACGGGCGCGTGAGTTGAAACTATCAAGGCCCGTGGAACCAGTTCCGGATCTTCGGTCGCGTCCTCACGGGCGCGTGAGTTGAAACACGTGGCACCGCCTTTCTCGGCCTGGGCGATGGGTCGCGTCCTCACGGGCGCGTGAGTTGCAACACCTGCAGCTTGACCGGCTTGGCGCGCTCGCGCGTCGCGTCCTCACGGGCGCGTGAGTTGAAACGTCAAGCTCATCTCCAAGGCCGAGCGTGCCCTTAGAGATGCGCTGAGGCTCAACTCCTGCGCCGACGACCATGTGAGCACCAGGCCGCCACACAACACGGCTCCGGATCAAGTCCAGAAGTCGCATGTGACCCGACCATCTTGCACAGAGAGATAATTACGGGTTTTTCTCAGCGCCTATGTACGTGCCGACCCCGGCTCTCCAGGGGTCGCTCGCAAGCGCCTCGCGGCATGCGCGGTTCGTCCTCGCGCCGCGCCTGGAGCCGTCCGTGTCATCCTCCTTCGCCGCCGAAACCCGCCGCCGCCGCACCTTCGCCATCATCTCCCACCCCGACGCCGGCAAGACCACGCTGACCGAGAAGCTGCTGCTGTTCTCGGGCGCGATCCAGATCGCTGGGTCGGTGAAGGCGCGCAAGGCCAGCCGGCATGCCACCTCGGACTGGATGGAGATCGAGAAGCAGCGCGGCATCTCGGTGGCCAGCTCGGTGATGCAGATGAGCTACCGCGACCACGTGGTCAACCTGCTGGACACGCCGGGCCACAAGGACTTCTCCGAGGACACCTACCGCGTGCTCACGGCCGTCGACTCGGCCCTGATGGTGATCGACGCGGCCAACGGTGTGGAGTCGCAGACGCGGCGGCTGATCGAGGTCTGCCGCCAGCGCGACACGCCCATCATCACCTTCGTCAACAAGATGGACCGCGAGGTGCGCGAGCCGCTGGACATCCTCGACGAAGTGGAACGCGAGCTGGGCATGCCCTGCTGCCCCATCACCTGGCCGGTGGGCCAGGGCAAGAGCTTCGGCGGCATCATCAACCTGCGCACGCAGAGCATGACGGTGTTCGAGGCCGGCAGCGAGCGCCGCCCGGAAGAGTTCGAAACCATCCCCCTGACCGAGAAGGACCGCCTGCGCGCGCGCTTCGGCCAGGCCTTCGACGACGCCGTCGAGGGCATGGAGCTGGCGCAGGGCGCCTCGGCCGCGTGGGACCACGAGGCCTTCCTGGCCGGCAAGCTGACGCCGGTGTTCTTCGGCTCCGGCGTCAACAACTTCGGCGTGATGGAGGTGCTGGACGCGGTGGTGGACATGTCGCCGCCGCCCGGCCCGCGCAAGAGCACGCTGATCGTCAACCGCCAGCCGCAGGAGAAGACCGTGCAGCCCGAGGACCCGGGCTTTTCCGGCGTGGTGTTCAAGGTGCAGGCCAACATGGACGCCAACCACCGCGACCGCATCGCCTTCGTGCGCATCGCCTCGGGCCGCTACACGCCGGGCATGAAGCTGAAGGTGCAGCGCACCGCCAAGGAGCTGCGCCCGACCAGCGTGGTCACCTTCATGAGCCAGCGCCGCGAGGCGGTTCATGAAGCCTACGCCGGCGACATCGTGGGCTTCACCACGCACGGCGGCGTGCAGCTGGGCGACACCATCACCGACGGCGCCAGCCTGCAGTTCACCGGCCTGCCCTTCTTCGCGCCCGAGATGTTCATGATGGTGGTGCTGAAGAACCCGCTGCGCACCAAGCAGCTCCAGCAGGGCCTGATGCAGCTCGGCGAGGAAGGCGCGATCCAGGTCTTCAAGCCCGAGGCCGGCGGCAACATGCTGCTGGGCGCTGTGGGGCAGCTGCAGTTCGAGGTGGTGCAGCACCGCCTGGCGACCGAATACGACTGCGAGGTGCGCCTGGAGGGCTGCCAGTACACCGGCGCGCGCTGGATCACGGCCGACACGCCGGCCGAACTGCGCGAGTTCGAGAACGCCTACCCGATGCGCATGGCGCGCGACGCGGCCGACACGCTGGCCTACCTGTGCACCTCGCCGTACGACGTGCGCCTGGCGCAGGAGCGCTTTCCGAAGATCCACTTCCACCCGCTGCGCGAACACGCCGGGCTGGCGCTGCAGACCGCGGGATGAGGCGCATGGACACGACGATGCAGCCGCTGAACGCCTGGCCGGCCGATGCGCGCCGGCAGCTCGTCGGCCTGTTCACCGACATCGACGACACGCTCACCACCGAGGGCGCGGTCGCGCCGGAGGTGGTGCAGGCGCTGGGCCGGCTCAAGGCCGCCGGCCTGCACGTGGTGCCCATCACCGGCCGGCCGGTGGGCTGGAGCGAACCCTTCGCTGCCGCCTGGCCGGTCGATGCGATCGTGCCGGAGAACGGCGCCATGGCGCTGGTGCCGCAGCCGGGCGGCACGCTGCAGCGGCGCTACCAGCAGGACGCCGCCACGCGCGCCGCCAACTTCGCGCGCATGCAGACGGTGCTGGCGCAGATCGAGCGCGACATCCCCGGCGCGCGCCGCGCCACCGACTCGGCCGGCCGCGAGTGCGACATCGCAGTGGACCACAGCGAGTTCACGCAGCTCTCGGATGCGCAGATCGACAAGGTGGTGATGGCGATGCGCCAGGAAGGCATGCACGCCACGGTGAGCAGCATCCACGTCAACGGCTGGTACGGCGAGCACAACAAGCTCGAGGGCGCGCGCTGGATCGCGCGCACGCTGTGGGGCCGCGAGCTCGATGCGGAGATCGGCCGCTGGGCCTACGTGGGCGACTCGACCAACGACGCGCTGATGTTCCAGGCCTTTCCGCACAGCATCGGCGTGGCCAACATCGCGCGCTTCGTGCCGCACCTGTCGCACCTGCCGCGCTACGTGACGCAGGGCGAGCGCGGCGCGGGCTTCGCCGAGGTGGTGAGGGCGATCCTGGCGGTTCGCTGAAGCGCTCGTACTGGATCGCGTTCAACGAGATCAACCGTTCGGGCTGAGCCTGTCGAAGCGCTGCGCGAGGCTTCGACAAGCTCAGCCCGAACGGTTCTTGTCTGTCGAACGCGAATCCGTGTCAGGCCAGCCAGCGGTCCAGGTTGGCCGCGACGAAGGCGTCGTCCGAGAGGTCGGCGTGCTCGCGCCACACGCGGTCCAGCGCCTCGGCCTGGCCGGGGCTCAGGCCCTCTTCCGGGTCGAGGCACCAGATGCCTTCGAGCAGGCCCTGGCGGCGCAGGATCTCGTGGCAGCCGGCGATGCAGCCGCGGAAGTCGTTGGCCACGTCGAAGAAGGCGCTGTTGCAGTCGGTGACGCGGCTGTCCAGCGCCAGCAGCTCGGCGGGCACCGCGCCGGCCTGCGCCGCCTCCTGGCAGCGCGCCAGCAATTGCACGGCCTGGCGCGCCCACACCGACCAGTGGCCCAGCAGCCCGCCGCGGAAGCGCACCGTCACCGGCGCGCCGTCGCGCATCACGGTGAAGGGCGTGGTCAGGTCCAGCACGATGTGGTCGTCGTTGCCGGTGTAGAGGGTCACGCGCTCCTCGGCGCGCGCGGCGACCAGGCCGCGCACCACGTCCAGCGTGCGGTAGCGGTGGAAGGGCGCGACCTTGATGGCCACCACCTGCTCGATGGCGGCGAAGCGCTGCCAGAACTTTTCGCCCAGCACCATGCCGCCGACCGCCGGCTGCAGGTAGAAGCCGACCAGCGGCATCTCGGCCGCCACGGCGCGGCAGTGCGCGATCAGTTCGTCCTCGCTTCGGCCGCGCAGCGCGGCCAGGCTCAGCAGGCCGGCGTGGTAGCCCAGGCCGCGGGCGATGCGCGCCTCGGCCACGGCCTGCGCGGTGGGGCCGCACAGGCCGGCGACCAGGGCGATGTCGCGCCGGCCCTTCAGCCAGTCGCGCGCCGTCTCGGCGGCCAGGCGCAGCACGGGCTCGTACAGGCCCGCCTCGCGGATGGCGAACTGCGTGGTGTGCACGCCCACCGCCAGGCCGCCGGCGCCGGCGTCGAGGTAGTAGCGGGTCAGCGCGCGCTGGCGGCGTTCGTCGAGCCGGCGCTGCGCGTCCAGCGCCAGCGGATGGGCGGGGATGGCCAGGCCGCGCTGCAGCAGCGCGCGGGCCCGGGCCACGGCGTCATCGATGTCAGAAGCGGCCATCGCGCACCTCGAACTTGGTGGGTTTGTTGAGGGTGGGGCCGCCCTGCGTCACCCAGTCGGCGACCCAGTCGAGCATGGCGCCCAGCGGCACCACCGGGTAGCCGAACAGGCGCGCGGCCTCGGTGGTGTCCGACAGCAGCGCGGTGGGCGCTTCCTCGCCGGTGGTGCGCACGGGCACGTCGAAGCGGCGCGCGAACTGCTCCACCAGCCAGCGCACGGGGATCGTCTCGGGCCCGGTGCAGTTGATGGGCGTGGGCGGCGTGGTGCAGTGGCGCAGGCAGCGCAGCGCCTGCGCGTTGGCGTCGCCCTGCCAGATCACGTTGACGTGGCCCATCGCCAGGTCCACCGCCTCGCCGCGGTGCACCTTGGCGGCGATGTCGTGCAGCACGCCGTAGCGCATGTCGATGGCGTAGTTGAGGCGGAACAGCCGGCCCGGCGTGCCGTGGCGCGCGCCGAAGTACTGGAACATGCGCTCGCGGCCGAGGCAGGACTGCGCGTACTCGCCGATCGGCCCGGGCGGCATGCGCTCCGAGGCGCCCGGGCGCCCCACCGGCGAGAGCGGATAGACGTTGCCGGTGGAGAAGGCAACGATGCGCGACGCGCGGAAGGTGTCGGCCACCAGGGCCGGCACGTGCGTGTTCATGGCCCAGGTCAGCGCCTGGTGGTCGGTGGAGCCGAACTTGTGGCCGGCTGCGAACACGATGTTGGGCACGCGCGGCAGGGCCTCGACCGAAGCGCGGTCCAGCAGGTCGCAGGCCAGCGTCTCGATGCCCCAGCCCTCCAGTTGCGTGCGCACCGCCGGGTCGGAGAAGCGCGCCACGCCGATCACGCGCTTGCCCGGCGCCGCGTTCTTCGCCAGGCGCGCCAGCGTGGGGCCCATCTTGCCGGCGACGCCGAGCACCATGAGGTCGCCTTCGACGGCGGCCAGGTCGTCCACCAGCGCCTGCGTGGGCGTGGCGAGGAAGGCGTCCAGCGCCTCCACCGAGTCGAAGCGTGCGGGCAGGCGGGCCGGGTCGAGCAGCGGTGCGGCGGGCGCGGAAGAAGTCATGCGGTGTCACTCCGGGCGCCATGCGGCGGCGCCGTGGCAGCGACTGTAGGCAGCGCCCTGCCGCGTGTCAACCGTTTGGTTGAAATGATATTTTCAAGGCCGCAGGCCGGCCATCGCGAAGCCCACGACGTGGCGCCGGTAGGACGCGATGGCGGCCTCATCGGCCAGGTCGCGCCCGAAGATGGACGACAGCGTCGCGCGGTTGGAGAAGAAGAAGTACGACATGCCGGCCACCGACACGTACAGCTCCACCGGGTCGATGCCGCGGCGGAACACCTTGGCCGCGATGCCGCGCCGCAGCGTGCGGGCGATCAGGTCGATCAGCGGCGAGTTGGTGTCGCGGATGGCGCCGGACTCGCGCACGTGGCGGGCACCGTGCGCGTTCTCGTGGTTGAGCAGGCCGATGAAGTCCGGGTGCCGCGCCAGGTAGTCGAAGGAGAAGCCGATCAGCGCCTCCATCGCCGCCTCGGGCGCCATGCCGCCCAGGTTCAGGCCGCGCTCCAGCGTGCGGATCTCGGCATAGACCACCTCCAGCGCCTTGCGGTAGAGGTCTTCCTTGTTGCCGTAGTAGTAGTAGATGAGCTGCTTGTTGACGCCGGCGCGCGCGGCGATCTCGTTGACCCGCGCCCCGGCCAGCCCCTTGGCGGCGAACTCGGCGCGGGCCGCCTGCAGGATGGCGTCGCGCGCGGCGCTCTGGGCGGCCTCGTCGGCGGCGGATGCGGGGGCGGCGGCGCGGCGTGCGGTCATCGGGTGCGGGCAAGGGGAGGCGGCGGGTGCGGGATTATCGGCAGCGGAGTAGCATTGACGGCTCCCTTCCTCCCGCCCCTCAACCCGAGTCGACGACGCATGACCGCCTCCTACCCGAACACCCAACTGCTGATCGCCAACGAATGGCTCGACGCCGCCAGCGGCAAGACGCTGGACGTGCTCAACCCCGCCACCGGCGCCGTGATCGGCAAGGTGGCCCACGCCGGCAAGGACGACCTGGACCGCGCCCTGGCCGCCGCCCAGAAGGGCTTCGAGGCCTGGCGCTTCACCCCCGCCCACGAGCGCGCCGCCCTCATGCGCAAGGCCGCCGCCCTGGTGCGCGAGCGCGCCGGCGACATCGCCCGCCTGCTCACCCAGGAGCAGGGCAAGCCCCTGGTCGAGGCCAAGGGCGAGACCCTGGCCGCCGCCGACATCATCGAGTGGTTCGCCGACGAGGGCCGCCGCGTGTACGGGCGCATCGTGCCCTCGCGCAACCTGGCCGCGCAGTCGCTGGTCATCAAGGAGCCGGTGGGCCCCGTGGCCGCCTTCACGCCCTGGAACTTCCCCATCAACCAGGTGGTGCGCAAGCTCGGCGCCGCCCTGGCCGCCGGCTGCTCCTTCCTGGTCAAGGCGCCCGAAGAGACGCCCGCCTCGCCCGCGGCGCTGCTCAAGGCCTTCGTCGACGCCGGGCTGCCCCCGGGCGTGGTGGGGCTGGTGTACGGCAACCCGGCCGAGATCTCCGAGTACCTGATCCCGCACCCGATCATCCGCAAGATCACCTTCACCGGCTCCACGCCGGTGGGCAAGCAGCTCGCGGCGCTGGCCGGCCAGCACATGAAGCGCGCGACGATGGAGCTGGGCGGCCACGCCCCGGTGATCGTGTGCGACGACGCCGACCTGGCGCTGGCCGTCAAGGCCGCCGGGGCGGCCAAGTTCCGCAACGCCGGGCAGGTGTGCATCTCGCCCACGCGCTTCCTGGTGCACAACAGCCTGAAGGACGAGTTCACCCAGATGATGGTCAAGCACGCGCAGGGGCTCAAGCTGGGCGACGGGCTGGCCGAGGGCACCACGCTGGGCCCGCTGGCCAACGCGCGGCGGCTGACGGCCATGGCCAAGGTGGTGGAGGACGCGCAGGCGCAGGGCGCCAAGGTGGCCACCGGCGGCGAGCGCGTGGGCACCAGCGGCAACTTCTTCGCGCCCACGATCCTGGCGGACGTGCCGCTGACGGCCTCGGTGTTCAACGACGAGCCGTTCGGGCCGATCGCCGCCATCCGCGGCTTCGACAACCTGGACGACGCCATCGCCGAGGCCAACCGGCTGCCCTTCGGGCTGTCGGCCTATGCGTACACGCGCTCGCTGAAGAACGCGCACCTGCTGGCCCAGCGTGTGGAGGCGGGCATGGTGTGGATCAACCAGCCGGCCACGCCCACGCCGGAGATGCCTTTCGGCGGCATCAAGGATTCGGGCTACGGCTCCGAGGGCGGCCCGGAGGCCGTGGAGGCCTACCTGAACACCAAGGCGGTGTCGATCACGGCCTGATCCGGCCCGCCCCGTTCCCGCACCAGCCCCTGCCCTGCAGGGGCTTTTTTTCGCCTGGCCGCACCCGGATGGGCCGCACTCGCACCAAAAGTAAGTGTTTTCTCCAAGAAAATGTAGAAAACACTTACTTAACATCCGGCACAGGTCGTGCTTTGACCTGCATCACACCGGTTGCACGCAGCACCTTGCGGCGGCCGTCACGGAAGGAGTGCCCCACGATGAATCCCGCCTATGCCTACAACGCCTGGTATCCGCTCGCCTGGGCGCGCGACATCGGCCGCCAGCTCAGCACGCGCCGCGTGCTGGAGGAGGACCTGGTGGTCTTCCGCACCGAGGACGGCCGAGTGGCCGCCCTGGAGGACGTCTGCCCGCACCGCCTGGCGCCGCTGTCGCTCGGCACGCTGCAGGGCGACGCCGTGCAGTGCGGCTACCACGGCCTGGCCTTCGACTGCAGCGGCCAGTGCGTCGCCGCGCCCGGCATGGCGCGGGCGCCCGGCGGTGCGCAGGTGCGCAGCTACCCCACCGCGCAGAGCATGGGCATGGTCTGGGTGTGGATGGGCGACCCGGCCCGGGCCGATCCGGCCCAGGTGTTCCACCTTCCCGAGTACGACGACCCCGGCTACAGCGTGGTCGAGGGCGACGCCCTGCCCGTGCGGGCCAACTACCTGAGCCTGGCCGACAACCTGTGCGACCCGACGCACGTGGTCTACGTGCACAAGACCACCCTGGCCAGCGCCGGCCGCGAGGAGACGCGCGTGATGCACGAGCGCCAGGGCAACAAGGTCGTGACCTGGCGCTGGGTGATCGACGGCCCGCTGATCCCGGTGTTCGAGGGACTGAAGGACTTCGGCGGCGCCAACGTCGACCGCTGGCACTACTACCACTACCACGCGCCGTGCATCGCCGTCATCGACTTCGGCTCCGCGAAGACCGGCACCGGCGCCCCCGAGGGCAACCGGGACGACTGCATCCAGATGTACGCGTGCCACTTCATCACGCCCATCGACCAGCACAGCTGCATGCAGCACTGGCTGTGCATCCGGAACTCGCCGGCCGACCCGCAGGTGGACGAGCGCCTGCGCGCCAGCCTGCGCCTGGCCTTCAACGAGGACAAGCGCGTGCTGGAGGCCATCCAGCGCAACGAGGACAAGCCGCGCGAATGGAAGCGCGTCAACCTCGCGCTCGACGCCTCCTCCATCAAGATGCGCCGGATCGTCGAGGAAATGGCGGCCGCCGGCTGACGCCCCTTCCTCTTCTTCCGCCCTCCCCTCCCGCCCCCACCGCCCCACCGGAGTCCGCCATGACCATCGCACGCTTCGCCTCCGCCCGCCTGCTGGCCGCCAGCCTCGCGCTCGCCGCCGCCGGCGCCCACGCCCAGGACACGCTGAAGATCGGCGAGATCAACAGCTACAAGGCCCTGCCGCAGAACCTGGTGCCCTACCGCAACGGCTGGCTGCTGGCGCAGGACGAGATCAACGCCGCCGGCGGCCTGCTCGGCCGCAAGATGGAGACCGTCTTCCGTGACGACAACGCCAACCCGGGCGACGCGGTGCGCGCGGCCGAGGAACTGCTCACCCGCGAAAAGGTGGAGGTCATCAGCGGCGTGACGCTCTCGCACGTCGGCCTGGCGCTGACGGACTTCGCCAAGCAGAAGAAGGCCTTCTTCCTGGCCACCGGTCCGCTGTCCGACAAGGTGGTGTGGGACAACGGCAACCGCTACACCTACCGCCTGCGCTCGGGCACCTACGCGCTGTCCGCCTCGGTGGTGCCCGAGGCCGCCAGGCTGAAGAAGAAGCGCTGGGCGCTGATCTATCCCAACTACGAGTACGGCCAGGCCGCCGTGGCCGCCTTCAAGGAGAACCTGAAGAGGCTGCAGCCCGACGTGGAGTTCGTCGCCGAACAGGCGCCGCCGCTGGGCAAGGTGGACGCGGGCGCGGTGGTGCAGGCGATCGCCGATGCGAAGCCGGACGCCATCTTCAACGTGCTGTTCGGCAGCGACCTGACCAAGCTGGCGCGCGAAGGCAGGAACCGCGGCCTGTTCGAGGGCCGCGAGGTGGTCAGCCTGCTGACGGGCGAGCCCGAGTACCTGGACCCGCTCAAGGACGATGCGCCGGCCGGCTGGATCGTGACCGGCTACCCCTACGCGAACATCGACACGCCGGAGCACAAGGCCTTCCTCGCCGCCTACCAGAAGAAGTACAACGACTACCCGCGCCTGAACTCGGTGGTCGGCTATGCGAGCGCCAAGGCGCTGGCTGCCGGCATCAGGAAGGCGGGATCGACCGACACCGAGAAGCTGATCGCGGCCTTCAAGGGCCTGGAGTTCAGCTCGCCCTTCGGGCCGGTGGTGTTCCGCCCGCAGGACAACCAGTCCACCCTCGGCATCTTCGTCGGCCGCACCGCCGTCAAGGACGGCAAGGGCGTGATGCCCGCGGGCACCTACGTCGACGGCAGCCGGCTGCAGCCGGCCGAGGAGGTGATCCGCAAGCTGCGCAACCCGTCGTGAGCCACGGCATGTCCGCCGCGCTTCCGCCCATCGGCTGCAACGGCCGCGGCGCGCAGGCGTCCTCGCTGCAGGCGCCCGTCTCGCTGCAGGAGCCGCCGATCGAGGAGCAGTTCCGCCTGGTGGCCGAGGCCGGCATGTTCGACAGCTTCGACCGCCTGCCGATGCCGGACCAGCTCGACACCTACCTGCGCTGCATCGAGCGCTGGCAGCTGCCGGTGCTCACCGCGAGCTGGTTCTATGCGCTGAAGCAGGACGAGGCGCTGCTGCCCGAGAAGATCCGGCTGGCCGCCGCGGTGGGGGCGCGCCAGCACAACATCATGATCCACTGGCACGACGGCGACGGCCGGCCGGTGAGCGACGGCGAGGTGGCCGACTTCTACCTGCGCGCCTACGACCTCGGCATGCCGCTGGGCGTGGAGCCGACGCTGGAGCTGCACGTCAACATGTGGAGCGAAGACCCGCGCCGCGTGGCGCCGGTGGCCGAGGCGGTGCGGCGCCACGGCGTGCCCTTCCACTTCACGCTCGACTACAGCCACGTCATCTTCAAGATGGGCAACGAGGAAGAGCTGCGCATCTGCGGGCTGAGCGAGGACGTAGCCGCCGGGCGCATCGAGCTCGACCCGCGCCGCCCGGGCAGCCTGGTCGACCAGTGGCTGGAAATGGGCATCGTGCGCTGGCTGCAGGTGCGCGCGGTGGCGCCCAACGGGCCGCGCAATCGGTGGTCGGTGCTCGATCCGTCGCAGCCCGTGGCCGCTGTGCCGAAGCACGCGATCTTCGACTACCGGGCCGGCGAGCCGGGGCGCGGCATCCTCTACCCCTTCGAGGAACCCGGCCCCGGCGAATGGCATTCGCCCTGGGACGCCTCGGCGCTGGACTGCACGAAGGCGGTGGTGGGCAAGGTGCTCGCGCACCATGCGCGCACGCCGGGCTCGGGGCTGCGCGCCGTCACCACCGAGATGATCAACCTGCCCGACTACGCGCACAACGCGCGCTTCTCGCTGATCGGCCAGAACGCGGCCATCGCCCGCTTCGTGCGGGAGACCTGGGCGCAGCAGGCGACCCGGGCCTGAACCGTCAGCCGCGCCGCCGCGCGCCGCCCTTGCGCGCCGCCGGCGGCGCGGTGCGCTCGGCCGAGGGCGCGAGCGAGCTGAGCACCACGTCGCAGATGTGCTCGCGCCATGCCTTGCGGCGCGCGGGCGACATCAGGTCGCCGCCCATCCAGGTGGAGCAGGTGTGCTGGTTCGACAGGTAGAAGAAGCCCAGCGACATGATGGTCATGAGCACGTGCTCGGGCGCGACGTCGCGCCGGAACAGGCCCCGCGCCTGCCCTGCCTGCAGCAGCGCGGTGACGGTCTCCACCAGCGGGAAGGAGGTGCGCTCCACCTGCTGCGACTGGCGGATGTGCCGGCCGCGCAGCAGGTTCTCGTTCATCAGCACGCGCACCAGGTGGGGATGCGACTCGTAGTGGTCCCACGAGTGCAGCACGAGCTGGCGCATGCCCTCCACCGGGTCTTCCGAGGTCACGAAGGCGCGCTGCTCGCCGATCATGTCGGCGTAGATCTTCTCCAGCACCGCCTGGTACAGCCGCTCCTTGTTGCCGTAGTAGTAGTACAGCATCCGGTCCACCGTGCCGGCGGCGCGGCTGATGCGCTCGACGCGCGCGCCGGCGAAGCCGTGTTCGGAGAACTCCTCGATCGCCGCCGCCAGGATGCGCGACTCCATCTGCTCGGAGCGTTCGCGCGGCGCGCCCCGCCGCGTGGGCCCGCCTTCCGCGGGCGGAGGAACGGCGCGCACCGAAGGCGCGTTGCGGGGGGCAGCGGATCGGCCGGCGGACGGGGAGCGTTCGGTCAAGGCAGCAGGCGGGCGGAAGGACGGGCCGCCATTGTCGGTCCCCACGGCACGGCGCGCACGGCCCCGCCCGCTACTGCGGCTTGGCCAGCCCCAGCTTGTCGATGACGGCCTTCTCGCGCTGCACGGTGTTCTGCGCGAACTTTGCGTAGTCGGCGCTGCCCATGTAGATCGGCTGCATGTCGTAGCGGGCCAGCGCGGCCACGTAGCTGGGCTCCTCCATCGCCTTCTTGAAGGCGTCGTGCAGGCGCTTGACCACCTCCGGCGGCGTGCCCCGGGGCGCGCCGATGCCGAAGGGCGAGTTCTGCACGATGTCGTAGCCCAGCTCCTTGAGCGTGGGGGCCTCGGGGAACTTGGCCAGCCGCTTGTCGCCCCAGGTGTTGAGCACGCGCAGCTTGCCGGCCTCCACCTGCGGCGCGAAGCCGGTCGAGTCGGCGGCGGCCATCAGGTGGCCGCCCAGCAGCGCCTGCATCAGGTCGGCGCTGCCCTTGTAGGGCACGTGCTGCAGCTCGATGCCGGCCTGCTGCGCGATGATCTCGGTGGTCAGGTGCGGGCTGGTCAGCGTGCCGGTGGAGCCGTAGCTGAGCTTGCCGGGGTTGGCCTTGGCGTAGGCCACGAAGTCGGCCCAGGTCTTGAGCGGGCTGTCGGTCGGCACCACGATGCCGAAGGCGTAGCCGGTGACGTTGATGACGTAGCTGATGTCCTTGAGCGGGTCCCAGTTGATCTTGGTGGTGTAGCCCAGGCGGAACACGCCCAGCGGGATCTGCGCGATGGTGTAGCCGTCGGCCGGCGACGTCTGCAGTTGCTGCGCCGGCAGCGTGCCGCCCGCGCCGGGCTTGTTCTCGACGATGACCGGGTAGCCGAGCACCTTGGCCGCGTTGTCGGCCAGCGACCGCATGGTGATGTCGGTCGGCCCGCCGGCCGGGAAGGCGATGACCAGCTTGATCGGCTTCTCGGGGAAGGTCTTCCAGGCCTGGGCGTGGGCGGCAGGGGCGGCGGCCAGCATCGCGGCCGGCAGGGCGGCGAGCGCGGCGGCGCCCAGCAGGGTGCGGCGGAACATGGGGGTCGTCTCTTTCTCGGTCGGTGGAAGAAGCCGCCATTGGGCCGACGCCGCCCGGCCGCGGCAATCCGTGATGTCCCGCGCGCTGTCGCCAAGGTGGCGCAGCGCCGCCGCTCAGGCCGCGCGGCGCAGGCCCGCGGCGGTGCCCAGCGCCAGGCCGAACAGGTCCTTCGGGTCCGGCGCCTGAGGCACCAGTTCGACCTCGCGCCCCACGCCGTGCGCCGCGGCCAGCGCCTGCACGAAGCCCAGCGCGGCGTAGTCCTCCAGCGCGAAGCCCACCGAATCGAACAGCGTGACCTCCTGCGCGCCCGTGCGGCCGGGCGCGCGGCCCGACAGCACCTGCCACAGCTCGGTGACGGGGAAGCCGGCCGGCATCTGCTGGATCTCGCCCTCCACCCGGGTCTGCGGCGCGTACTCGACGAACACGCGCGCCGCGCGCACCACGTCCGGATG
The DNA here is from genome assembly GCF_044462705.1 of Xenophilus sp. Classification (NCBI taxonomy): domain Bacteria; kingdom Pseudomonadati; phylum Pseudomonadota; class Betaproteobacteria; order Burkholderiales; family Comamonadaceae; genus Xenophilus; species Xenophilus sp. The sequence goes on along the minus strand of NZ_JBIQNC010000041.1, from coordinate 1,900 downwards.
CAACTCGGTCTTGCCCGGGCAGTCGCCGCCCACGGCGTTGAGGTGCATGCCGGGCTCGACCATCGCCGGCAACAGGACGTGGGCATGGCGCTTGTCGGCGGTGGCGGTGGTGACGACGTCGGCGCCGCGCACGGCCTCGGCCGCATCGGCGCAGCGGTGCACCTGCAGGCCGCGCCAGGGGGCGAGGTTGTGCGCCAGCTTGTCGACGGCGGCGCCATCGCGGTCGTGCACGCGCAGCTCGGCCACGCCCAGCAGCGCATGGAAGGCCAGCGCCTGGAACTCCGCCTGCGCGCCGCAGCCGATCAGCGCCATGCACCGCGCACCGGGCCGCGCCAGCGCGCGGGCCGCCAGCGCCGAGGTGGCGGCGGTGCGCAGCGCAGTGGTCAGCGTCAGCTCGGCCAACAGCACCGGCATGCCGGTGTCCACGTCGGCCAGGGCGCCGAAGGCCATCACCGTCGGCAGGCCGCGCGCCGGGTTGCCGGGGTGGCCGTTGACGTACTTGAAGGCATAGCGCGCCGAGCCCGCCACCGGCATCAGCTCGATCACGCCCTGCGGCGAATGGCTGGCCAGGCGGGCCGTCTTGTCGAAGTCGGGCCAGCGCCGGAAGTCCTCCTCGATGGCGGCGGCCAGCCCCTCGATGAACGGCTGCAGCCCGACCCGCTGCAGCAGTTGCGCCAGCGCCGGCACGTCGATGAAGCGTGTGCTCATTGGGAACCTCCGTGCTTCGCACTGCGGTGCGAGCCCCCTTCGGGACGGCCGGGCGGGGGCTCATGTGGGCCAGTGTGGCCGGCCGGCGTGCCAACCGGAAGCCGGCGGCTTGACCGGAATGCGCCGCCGGTTGAACATTTCGCCAAGAGGATCTGGCGACATGATCAATCTCGACGACACCGACCGCCAGTTGATCGCCCTGCTGCGCGACAACGCCCGCGCCACCGTGGCCAGCCTGGCGCAGCGCCTGCGCGTGGCGCGCGGCACCGTGCAGAACCGCATCGCGCGGCTGGAGCGCGAGGGCGTGATCGCCGGCTACACGGTGCGCCTGAAGCCGCAGGCCGAGGCGCAGCGCATCCGCGCGCTGATGACCATCGCGGTCGAGGGCAACCGCACCCAGCAGGTGCTGCGCAGCCTGCGCGGCCTGCCGCAGGTGGGCACGCTCTACTCCACCAACGGGCGCTGGGACATCGTGGCGGAACTGCAGGCCGAGACGCTGGAGGCCTTCGACCATGCGCTGGGCGCGGTGCGGCAGATCGAGGGCATCGCCAGCACCGAGACCAGCATCCTGCTGTCGACCTACTGATGCGCTAGGCGCCGCGCTTGACCCGCAGCGCCTTCGAGGCGCGCGAGTTCGGCTCGCGCCCCAGCGCCTGGCTGATGTAGACGCCGGCGTCGATCAGCGCGTCGAGGTCGATGCCGGTCGCGATGCCCATGCCGTGCAGCATGTAGACCACGTCCTCGGTCGCCACGTTGCCGGTCGCCCCCTTCGCATAAGGGCAGCCGCCCAGGCCCGCCACCGACGACTGGAAGTTCCACACGCCCAGCTCCAGCGACGCCAGCGTGTTGACCAGCGCCTGGCCGTAGGTGTCGTGGAAGTGGCCGGAGACCGCGTCCACGCCGAAGTGCGCCAGCGTCGCCTCCATCGCCGCCTGCACCTTGCGCGGCGTGCCCACGCCGATGGTGTCGGCCACGTCAACGCGCTCGACGCCGATGTCCTTCATCAGCTTCGCCAGCCGACCCACCGCCTCGGGCGCGACCTCGCCCTCGTAGGGGCAGCCCACCGTGCACGACATCGCGCCGCGCACGGCGATGCCCTTCTCGCGCGCCGCCGCCACCACCGGCGCGAAGCGCTCGATGCTCTCGGCGATGGAGCAGTTGATGTTCTTCTGGCTGAAGGCCTCGCTGGCCG
>NZ_JBIQNC010000040.1:0-28995 GCF_044462705.1 Xenophilus sp. | reverse complement strand
GTTGTCGTTGTCGTTGTCGTTGTCGTTGTCGTGGCAAGGCGCGGTCAGCCCGTGCGCCGCCGCAGCCGCGCATCGGCCAGCGCGGGCGGCGGCACGCCGAGGTCGGCCGGGTTGAGCGTGGTGCCGGGCGGCACGACCGCGTCGATCGCATCGAGCAGCGCGTCGTCCAGGCGCCCGCTGCCGGCACCGAGCTGCTGCCGGAGCTGCTCCATCGTGCGCGGCCCGACGATGGCCGCGTGCACGGCGCGGTGCGACAGCACGAAGCGCAGCGCCAGGTGCACCAGCGGCATGCCGGCCTGCGCCGCCAGGGCGGCCAGCGCCTCCACCGCCGCGGCCTTGCGCCGGCCTTCGTCCGAGGCGGTGTCGAAGCGGCCCGGGTTGAAGCGCGTGCGCCAGCTCTCGGCGGCCGGCTCGCCGGCGCGGTACTTGCCGGCCAGCCAGCCGCCGGCCAATGGGCTCCAGACCAGCACGCCGAGCCGGTGGCGCTCGGCCGCGGGCAGCAGCTCGGCCTCGATCGCGCGCACCAGGATCGAGTACTGGGGCTGCTCGCTGACGAAGCGCTCGCGCACGCGCTCGCGGGCGACCCACTGGGCCTCCACCACGTCGGCGGGCGAGAAGCCGGAGGTGCCGATCATGTGGATCTTGCCCTCGCGCACGAGGTCGGAGAGCACGCCCAGCGTCTCGTCGATGTCGCAGGACGGGTCGGGGCGGTGCAACTGGTACAGGTCGATCCAGTCGGTGCGCAGGCGGCGCAGGCTGCCCTCCACGGCCTGGCGGATCCAGCGCCGCGAGTTGCCGCGCTGGTGGGGCTGCGGCCCCATCGGGAAGTGGCCCTTGGTCGCCAGCACCACCTGCTGGCGCCGCGCGCCGGCCAGCGCCCGGCCGACGATCTCTTCGGTGCCGCCGCGGTTGCCGTAGACGTCGGCGGTGTCGACGAAGTTGATGCCCGCGTCCAGCGCCGCGTGGATGATGCGCGTGCACTCGGCCGCGTCGGTGTTGCCCTGGGCGCCGAACATCATCGTGCCCAGGCACAGGCGGCTGACCTGCACCCCGGTGGTGCCGAGCGTGGTGCAGTCCATTCAGCTATCCATTGCGCTGCGCGCCACCCGCCGCCTACGAAACAGAACGCCCTTTTCCGCTCCGAAGGCCGCGGAGCAGACCATGCAAGGGCACCCGCGGAACTGGCTTGGCCAGGCCGCCGGGTGCGCCCCCCTCCCGCCGAAGGCGAGAGAGGGGGGAGCGGCGAAGCCGCTTGGGGGGTGTTTCATTTCAGTCCGCCGGGCCGGTCCAGCCGGGGTGGTCGATCGCCAGCGCCTCGTGCAGGCTGCGGCGCAGGTGGTCGACGAGCGCCGGGTCGTCCGGCGCCGCGCCGCCGTCGGCGATGCGTGCGGCGAGGGCGGCGCGCATCGCCGGCAGGTCCGCGCCCTCGCCCGTGTCGCCGAGCAGGGCGCGCAGCCGCTGCGCCTCGGCGGCGTCGGCGCCCGGCGCGAGGCGCAGTTCGCGCCCCAGCAGGCGCAGCACGTTGATCACCACGCGCGTGCGAAAGCGCGCGTAGCCTTCCAGCGCGGGCAGCACGTCGCGCTCCAGGTCGGCGGCGCAGGAGGCGAGCAGCGCCTCGGCAGGGGGGAGGAAGGCAGGCACGGGCGTTTCACTCCTTGGCGGTGGCGAGCGTCATGAAGTCCCACAGCGGCTCCTCGAGCCGGCGCCCGATGGCCGCCAGTTCGACGTTGCCCTCGCCGCCGGTGCCCGCCAGGCCGCGGCGCACGCAGGCGATGGCCCACTTGAGGTTGGACATCGCCTCCCAGAAGCGCACTCGCGCCGGATCGACGCGGCCGCCGCCGGCGCGCTCGTAGGCGGCGTACAGCGCCTCGCGGCTGCCGAAGCCGCCGGCCTCGCCGGCGCCGCCGAAGCGCCAGCTGCGCATGCACAGCACGCCCAGGTCGTGCATCGGGTCGCCGATGCGGGCGATCTCCCAGTCGAGCACGCAGCGGATGCCCTGCGCCGGGTCGACGATCAGGTTGCCGGTGCGGAAGTCGGCGTGGACGACGCCGGCGCGCTCCTCGCGCGGCAGGCGCTCGCCGATCCAGCGGATCGCCCAAGCCAGTGCCGGGTGCGTGCGCTCGTGGCCGCGCAGCAGCGCCGCGTAGATGGCCAGCTCGTCGGCCGCGCGCAGGCGCTGCAGGAAGGGCAGGCCGCCCACGGGCATGCGGTGGATCGCCGCCAGGATCTCGCCGGCCTGCGCCGCCAGCGCGGGGCGCACGGCGTCGAAGGCGGCGTCGGACACGATGCGCCGGCCCAGCGTCTCGCCGGCGACGCGGTCGGTGACGTAGCCGCAGCCCAGGCCGTCGTCCGGCGCGAGCACGTGGCGCACGCGCGGCGCCGGCACGCCGGCGGCGCGCGCGGCGTCCATCACGGCGGCGTCCTGCGCGGCGTCGAGCTTGGGCGGGCGCTGCGCGCCGGGCGCCAGGTCGGCCGCGCGCGGCGGCGTCTGCTGCAGGATCAGCGGCTCGCGGCCCTGCGCGCCGACCCAGTCGAAGGACCAGGTGGCCTTGGTGGCGCCGCCGGTCAGGCGCGCGAGCGACTGCACCTCGCCCGCGCCGAGCACGCCCGCCAGCGCGCGCGCCAGCGATGCGGGGGTGGGCTGCGTGTCCATGCGCCGCTCAGGCCGCCGCCAGCGCGGCCGCCGCGGCCAGCCGTTCGCGGCACTGCGCGACCATGCGCTCGACCAGCTCGGCGCAGGTCGGGATGTCGTCGATCAGGCCCGCCACCATGCCGGCCCAGATCACGCCGCCGGTGGTGTCGCCCGCTTCCAGCGCGGCGCGCCCGCGCTGGCCGTTGACCAGCGGGCGCAGCTCGTCGAAGGTGGCGCCGCCCGCGCGCCCTTCGAGGCGCAGCACTTCCTCGGACACCGGGTTGAGCAGCACGCGCGAGCTGTTGCGCAGCGTGCGCATGATCAGCCGCGTGTCGGTCTCGCGCGCGGCCAGCAGCGCCTGCTTGATGTGCTCGTGCACCTGGGCCTCCTGCGTGGCGACGAAGCGCGTGCCCATGTTCACGCCCTCGGCGCCCAGCGCCAGCGCGGCGGCCATGCCGCGGCCGTCGGCGATGCCGCCGGAGGCGATCACCGGCACCGACAGCGCCGAGACCGCGGCCGGGATCAGCACCAGGCCGGGCACGTCGTCCTCGCCCGGATGGCCGGCGCACTCGAAGCCGTCGATGCTGACGATGTCCACGCCGCGCTTCTCGGCGGCCAGCGCATGGCGCACCGAGGTGCACTTGTGCACGACCACGATGCCCGCCTCGCGCAGCTGCGCGAAGCGCTCGGCCGGCACGTTGCCGGCGGTCTCCACCACCGGGATGCCGGCGCGCACGATCACCTCGAAGATGCGGTCGTAGGGCGGCGGGTTGACCGTGGGCAGCATGGTCACGTTCACGCCGAAGGGTCGGTCGGTGAGCGTGCGGCAGTGCGCGATCTCCTCGGCCAGCGCCTCGGGCGTGGGCTGCGTGAGCGCGCCCAGCATGCCCAGCGCGCCGGCGTTGGACACGGCCGCCGCCAGCTTCGCGCGGCCGACCCACTGCATGCCGCCCTGCACGATCGGATGGCGGCAGCCCAGCAGGCGCGTGACGCGGTTGTCCTGCATGGCCCGGCTCATTCGAGGCGGATGTCGTTCTCGCGCACGATCTTGGTCCAGCGCTGCAGGTCTTCCTGCAGGAACTGCGCGAATTCGGTGTTGGTGTTGCCCACGGGCTCGTAGCCGAGCTGCAGGATCTTCTCCTTGACGTCGGGCATCCGGACGATCTGCCGGACGGCGGCCACGTACTTGTCGACGACGGCCGCCGGCGTGCCGGCCGGCAGGAACATGGCGCCCCAGCCGGGCAGGTTGATGTCGGGGTAGCCGGCCTCGGCGAAGGTGGGCACGGTGGGAAAGGTGGCGAGCCGGTTGGCCGAGGCCACCGCGATGATCTTGACCTTGCCGCTGCCGACCTGGTTGGCGTAGAAGCCGGCCGAGCCGTAGGCCAGCGCGATGTTGCCGCTGGCCAGGTCGGGGAAGGAGGCGGCTTCGCCCTTGTAGGCCACGTGCTTGATGCGGATGCCCGCGGCGCGGTTCAGCCCCTCGCCGATCAGGTGGCCGCCGGAGCCCACGCCGTAGCTGCCGAAGCTGTATTTCTCGGGCGCTGCCTTGGCGAGCCTGACGACGCCCGCCAGGTCGTCGGCCGGCAGCTGGGCGTTGGCCGCCAGCGTGATCGGGAAGCTCGCCACGATCGACACCGGCGCCAGGTCGTTCATCCTGTACTGCGGGTTGGGCTGCAGCACGAGGTTCTGCACGAAGCCGCTGATGGTGAACAGCGCCGTGTAGCCGTCGGCCGGCGACTTGGCGACGTGAGAGGTGGCCAGGATGGTGTTGGCGCCCGGCTTCGATTCCACGATGACCGCCTGGCCCCACAGCTCGTTGAGCTTGGCCGCCACCACCCGTGCGAGCACGTCGAGGTTGCCGCCGGGCGCGGTGGGGATGACGATCCGCACCGGCTTGTCGGGGAAGGCGCTTCCCTGGGCGAGCGCGCCGGGGCCGGCGCACAGGCCGAGGGCGGCCACGGCAGCGGCCAGAAGGGTGCGGCGCGGCATGCGCGCGATGGTGGGGGGCATGGCTGTCTCCTTGTCCTTGTGTCGGTGGGAACGGGGCCTACCAGCTCGGGCGGGCCACGCCCTCGCCGAAAGGCTCGTCGCGCCGGCGCACGGCGGCCTTGAAGCCGTGCGCGGCGACGTCTTCGTCGAAGGCCTTCTTGGCGCGCGACAGGTGCGCGCGCGCGTCGGTCTCGGCGGCCAGGCGCGCCAGCGTGCCGGCGCCGGCCAGTTCCAGCGCCAGGTTCACGATGCGCTTGTGCGCGGCCAGCAGTTCGGCATCGACCGTGGCCATGCGGCGGGCCAGGCCCATCACCTCGTCCTCCAGCCGCTCGGGCGGGGCGCTGGCCACGGCCAGGCCGATGCGCGCGGCGTCGGCGCCGCTGACCACGTCGCCCGTCAGCAGCAGGCGCTTGGCCCACTGCGGGCCGACGTGGTAGATCCACATGTGGTTGGGCGGCGAGCCCATCGCGCGCGTGGCCGGGAAGCCGATGCGCGCGTCGTCGGCGGCGATCACCAGGTCGCAGTACAGCGCCAGGTCGGTGCCGCCGGCCACGCAGTGGCCGTGCACCTTGGCGATGACGGGCTTGTGCACCACGAAGGCGGTGCGCAGCAGCTCCTGGAAGCGTTCGAGCTTCCACGTGTCGTCGTCGAAGCTGGCGTTGCCGCTGCGGTAGTCGAGCGCGGCGCCTTCCTCGGCGGCGTACTGCGCGTAGGCCGACTTCATGTCGTAGCCGGCGCAGAAGTCGGGGCCGGCGCCCTCGACCACGATGACGGCGACGCTGCGCAGGTCGTCGGCCTCCAGCAGCGCCGCGCGCAGTTCCTGCAGCAGCGGCCACGACAGCGCGTTGCGCCGCTCGGGCCGGTCCAGCGTGATGCGGGCGACGCCCGCGTCGACCGCGAAGCGCAGGTGCCGCGGATCGGTGAGCCACTTGCCCATGACGGTCCTCCTAGATCCTGCGCCCGGCGTTCTGCCAGAACGGCTCGCGCAGGCGGCGCTTGAAGATCTTGCCGCTGTCCTCGCGCGGCAGCGCGGCGTAGAAGTCGATGCGCCGGGGCACCTTGTACTTCGCCAGCCGCGACATCAGGTATTCGCGGATCTGCTCGACGCTCAGCTCGGCGCCGGGCATCGGCTCGACGGCGGCGGCCAGCGACTCGCCGAAGTCTTCGTCGGGAATGCCGAACACGGCGCAGTCCTTCACGCCCGGGCACTGCGTGAGCACCATCTCGATCTCGGCCGGGTAGATGTTGGTGCCGCCGAAGATCACCATGTCCGAGCGCCGGTCGCACAGGTACAGCCGGCCGTCCTTCATGTAGCCGATGTCGCCCAGGCTCACCAGCCCGTCGCGCTCGACCGAGCGGCGCTTCTCCTCGTGGTTCAGGTAGGTGAAGTCGGCATACGCCGGCACGCGGGCGTAGATCTCGCCGATCTCGCCCTCGGGCAGGCGCCGGCCGGCCTCGTCGTAGAAGGCCACCTGCGTGCCCGGCGTCGGCCGGCCGACGCAGCCGGGGTGCTCCAGCCAGTCCTGCGGCGTGGCCAGCGTGGCGGTGCCGACCTCGGTGCCGCCGTAGGTCTCGTAGACCACCGGGCCCCACCAGGCCATCAGTTCCTGCTTGACCTCGCGCGGGCACGGCGCGCCAGTGTGCGTGACCCAGCGCAGCGAACGCACGTCGTAGCGGTCGCGCACCTCGCGCGGCAGCTTGAGCATGCGCACGAACATGGTGGGCACCATCACGGCGTTCTCGATGCGGTGCCGGGCGATGAGCTCCAGCGTCTCCTCGGGGTCGAACTTCGACTGCAGCACCAGCACGTCCGCCGTCAGCAGCGCCTGGCGGCCGTAGGCGTTGGGCGAGGCGTGGTAGAGCGGTCCGCTCACCAGCGCCCGCACGCCCGGCTTCAGGCCGTAGACGCTGGCGAACATCTCCACGTAGGCCTGCGTCTGCTCGGGCGTGGCGGGCTCGCGCTTCACGCCCTTGGGATGGCCGGTGGTGCCCGAGGTGTAGATCATGGTGGCGCGGTTGCGCCGCGGCGGCCCGGCCAGCGGCTCGAAGCGGCTCAGCCAGCCGCCCCACTCGACGTCGCCCGGCGCCGGCGCGGCGAGCGATGCGGGCACGCCGTAGCGTGCGACGACCTCCGGCGGCGTGGGCACCACGAACACCTGGATGCCTGGCGGGATGCGGCCGCGGACCGGCGCCAGCAGGTCGGCATGGGCGACCAGCACCTTCGGCTTCGCGTCCTCCAGGATGTAGAGCACCTCGTCGACCTGGCCGTGCCAGTTGATCGGCACGCCGTAGGCGCCGACCGCATTGGCGGCCTGCTGCACCTCGAAGAAGGCGAAGTCGTTGCGCAGCAGCAAGGCGATGCAATCGCCCTCCTGCACGCCGATCTGCTCCAGGCCGGCCGCGGCCTGCTGGGCGTTGCGCAGCACCTCGTCGCGCGGCACGCCGCGGCCGTCGAGGTAGATCATGGGGGTCGTCATGGGAATCCTCTTCTCAGGCCAGCGCCGCGAGCCGCGCCGCATGGGCGTCGGCGTCGCCGAAGCACTGGTCCATCACGTGAATGCGCCGCAGGCTGTGGCCGACCGCGTACTCCTCGGTCATGCCGATGCCGCCGTGCAGCTGGATCGCGCCGTGCGCGACGGCGCGCGCGTTGCGGCCGACCGAGAGCTTCGCGCGCGACAGGTCGGCGCGCGCGTGCTCGCCGTCCGGCTCGTCGGCAGCGACGGCCGCGGCCAGCGCCATGCTGCGCGCCATCTCCAGCGCCACGAACATCTGCGAGGCGCGGTGGCGCAGCGCCTGGTTCTCGCCGATGGCGCGGCCGAACTGCTTGCGCGTGCGCACGTACTCCATCGCCAGCGCGAAGGCGGCCTCGGCCGCGCCCACCATGTCGGCGCAGGCCGCCGCCAGGCCCAGCGCCTGCGTGCGCTCGATGGCCAGGGCTTGCACCGCGGCGTCGAGCGGGTCGCCCAGCGGCTCGGCCGGCGCGTCGTCCAGCCGCAGCTCGCCGCCGGCGGTGTCGTCCACCAGGCGGAAGGCGCGCGCCTGCACGCCCGGCGCCGCCGGGTCCACCAGGAACAGGGCGCAGCCGGCGGCGTCGCCGGGCGCACCCGAGACGCGCGCGCTGACGACGACGCGCTGCGCCGGGCCCAGGCCGGCGACCGGCGACTTCACGCCCGTCAGGCGCCAGCCGTCCTTCGCGGGTCGCGCGGCCGCCTGCACCCACAGCGGCGCGTGGCGGCCCTCGGGTTCGTCGTGGGCCCAGGCCAGCCGCGTGCCGCCTTCGGCCACGCCGGGCAGCACCTGCGCCTGCTGGGCGTCGGTGCCGGCCAGGCGCAGCGCCGTGGCGCCGAGCACCGTCGCCAGGTAGGGTTCGAGCGAGAGCGCGCGGCCCATCGCCTGCATCACCGGCAGCAGGTCGCGTGCGCCGCCGCCGAAGCCGCCGTGCGCCTCGGGCAGCGGCAGGGCCGTCAGGCCGAGGCCGGCGAGCGCCGACCAGGTCTGCGCGTCGTGCCAGGCGTCGCCGGCCACCAGCGCGCGGCGCTGTTCGAAGGCGCCGCGGTCGGCCAGCAGGCGCGCCAGGCTGTCGCCGAGCGCGCGTTGATCGTCATCGAGTTCGAAGTTCATGGGGGGCGTTCACGGGCCCTAGCCGACGAGGGCCTTGGCGAGGATGTCGTTCTGCACTTCGGTCGTGCCGCCGTAGATGGAGGCGGCGCGGGAATAGAAGTAGCGCGGCGTGAGCGGGCCGTGCGCCAGCTCGTCGGCGTCGCGGCGCTCCAGGCCCTGCGGGCCGGCGAGCCGCGCGAGCAGCGCGTTGATCTCCTGCTGCAGCTCGGTGCCCTTGAGCTTGAGCACCGAGGCGAAGGCCGGCACGCGCGCCTGCTCGGCCGGGGTGAGCAGGAAGCGCCAGTTGGTGATCTCCAGCGCGCGGACCTCGGCGCCGAGCGCGGCGATCTCGGCGCGCAGCTTCGGGTCGTCCCACAGGGGCCGGCCCGCCTGCGTGGTCTGCTGCGCGATCTCGCGCGCGCGGTCCAGCCGCTCCCAGCACAGGCCGACGTTGGCGATGCCGGTGCGCTCGTTGGCCAGCAGGAACTTGGCGCAGTCCCAGCCGCGGTTCTCCTGGCCGACGAGCTGGTCCACCGGCACGCGCACGTCGTCGAAGAACACCTCGTTGAGGTGGTGGTCACCGTCGATCGAGCGGATCGGGCGGATGCGGATGCCCGGCGTCTTCAGGTCGATCAGCAGGAAGGAGATGCCCTCCTGCTTGCGCGCGCCGTCGTCGGTGCGCACCAGCGCGAACACCCAGTCGGCCAGGTGGGCGGTGGTGGTCCAGATCTTCTGGCCGTTGACGACATAGTGGTCGCCCTCGCGCCGCGCGGCGGTGCGCAGCGAGGCCAGGTCCGAGCCCGAGCCCGGCTCGGAGAAGCCCTGGCAGAACCACAGGTCGAGGTTGGCCAGGCGCGGCAGGAAGTGGTCGCACTGCGCGGGCGTGCCGAACTTCATCAGCACCGGCCCGAGCATGTTGGTGTTGAACACCTGCGGCAGCGGCGCGGGCGCGCGGTAGATCTCGTCGAGCAGGATGAGGCGCTCCACCTGGCCCAGGTCCGCGCCGCCGTACTGCCGGGGCCAGTGCGGCACGGCCCAGCCGCGCTCGTTGAGGATGCGCTGCCAGGTCACGGTGTCTTGCTTGCGCGGCGGGTGCCCGGCGCGCAGGCGCGCGCGGATGTCATCGGGCAGCCTCGCCTGGATGAACGCGCGCACCTCGTCGCGGAAGGCGCGCTGCTCGGTCGTCAGGGTCAGGTCCATGGCTCGAATCTTATGGTTCAACCAATGACTATGCAATACTAGCGAAAGCCCTAGGACTTCTCATGACCATCACCGACCCGCTGTTCCAGCCCGTGCGCACCCGGCGCGGATTCGAGGCCGTCTGCGACCGCATCCGCGAGCAGCTCATGAGCGGCACGCTCAAGCCGGGCGACCGGCTGCCCGGCGAGCGCGAGCTGTCCGAGCGCTACGGCATCGGCCGCGCGGCCGCGCGCCACGCGCTGCGCAGCCTGGAGGTGGCGGGCGTGGTGGAGGCGCGCAAGGGCATCAACGGCGGCTTCTACATCCGCAGCGGCGGCGGCAGCGCCGGCCTGGCGCAGACGGTGCAGGACATGGTCTCGCTGGCGCAGGCCTCGATCGAGAGCGTCACCGAGGCGCGCATCGAGATCACCTGCGTGGCGATCCGGCTGGCCTGCGAGCGCGCGACCGAGGAGGAGCTCGACGCGATCCAGGAGGACATCGACATCCACGCGGACCTGTTCCGCATGGGGCAGGGCTCGCGCAACGTGCAGTCGGTGATCCAGTTCTACCGGCTCATCGCGCAGGCCACGCACAACCCGCTGATCGTGATGATGGTGGACGCGCTGTCGCAGGTGTACCGCGGCCTGCTGGCGCAGGTGGACCCGCGGCCCAACAAAGACATCATGGTGATCCGCCAGCGCATCCTCGACCTCATGCGCAAGCGCGACGCGCAGGCGGCATCCGAGGCGATGGCGCAGCACCTGCGGCGCGTGAGCAACTACCTCGACGCCGAGAGCCGCGAGCCGCAGCGTCCGCGGCGCGGCCGCGCCGGCCGCGGCTGAGGCGCCTCAGCCGCGCGCGCCGGTGGTCAATACCACCTTGCCGGTGGTCTGGCGCGAGGTGATACGCTGCAGCGCCTGCACCGCCTCGGCCAGCGGGAAGGTGGCCGACACCAGCGGCCGCACCAGGCCGCGGGCGCACAGGTCCAGCACCTGCGCCAGGTTCGCGCGCGCCTCGTCCCAGCAGCCGTCGCGCCACACGTCGTAGCGCACGCCGAGGATGTCGAAGCCCTTGACCAGCGGGTAGTTGACCCGGATCGACGGGATGCGCCCGGAGGTGAAGCCGATCACCAGGTAGCGCCCGTCGAAGGCCATGCAGCGCACCGCCTCGTCGAAGGCGTCGCCGCCCACCGGGTCGTAGGCCACGTCCACGCCGCGTCCGCCGGTCAGCGCCTTCACCTCTTCGCGCCAGCCGGGCTGCGTGTAGTCGATGGCCGCCTCGGCGCCGTGTTCCAGGCACAGGGCACGCTTCTCGGGCGTGCTGGCCGCGGCGATCACGCGGGCGCCGAGGGCGCGGCCGAGCTGCACGGCCGCCAGCCCCACGCCGCCGGCGGCGCCCAGCACCAGCATCCATTCACCGGCGGCCAGCCGGCCGCGCTGCTTGAGCGCGTACAGCGTGGTGCCGTAGACCACCGGGATGGCGGCCGCCTCCTCGAAGCGCAGGTTCGGGGGCAGGCGGAACACGCGCGCGGCATCGAGCACGATCGCCTCGGCGAAGCCGCCGCCGCGCGCGTCCGAGACCGCCATCACGCGATCGCCCGGCGCGACCTGTGTCACCCGCGCGCCCACGGCCTCCACCACGCCCGCGCTCTCGCTGCCGGGCACCCAGGGCAGCGGCGGCTTGATCTGGTGCAGGCCCTCGGCCTTGAGGGCGTCGGGGAAGTTGGCGCCGGCCGCGTGCACGCGCACGCGCACCGCGTGCGCGCCCGGCTCGTTCGGCGCGATGTCGATGTATTCCAGCTGCTCGACCGGGCCGAAGCGATGGCAGACGATGGCTTTCATGAGAGGCGTCGATTGTCTAGTTAATGGTCAGACCATAGAATATACGAACACATGCGCCGATGAAACACCCCATGCTGGTCAAGACCTACTGCCTCCGTTCCGACCGCGCCGTGCGTGCGGCGCCCCCGCCCTGCGGCGACACCCTGCTCTACCGCGTGCTGCGCCACATTCCCACCGACTCGGTGACGGCCGAGCAGGCCGGCACCGCGATGGCGCCCGGCGTCGAGCACATCGGTGCGGTGCTCGAATGCACCTTCGCCGATGCCGGCGAGCAGGCGCGCGCCGTCGACACGCCTGCCTGGCGCGCCTTCGAGGCCGCGCTGCACGCATCGGAGGAACTGCTGTTCGCGCTCGACAGCGCCGCCAACGTGCCGATCGCGCCGCGCGGTGCCGCACGCGACGGCGGCTTCCGCCGCTGGATGCTGCTCAAGCGGGCCGCACCGGCCGCCGACGCGTTCCGCGATGCCTGGTTCGGGCGCCATGCGCAACTGGTGTCCCGGCTGCCCGGCGTGGACGGCTACTGCCAGCACCTGGTGGCCGCGCGCTTCGACGCGCGGCTCGCGCCCGTGTCGTACGAAGCGCTGCAGGTCGACGGCATCGCCGCGCTGTGCTTCGCCGACGAGGCGGCGATGCTCGCCTCCTACGCCTCGCCCGCGCGCGTGCCGCTGCGCGACGACGGCCTCGCGCTGCTGGCCGGCAACGTTACCCTGCTGGTGCAGGGCGAGCGGCTGGCATGACCGCGCGCCTGGGCTTCATCGGCCTCGGCGCCATCGGGGCGCCGATGGCGCAGCGCCTGCTCGAGGCCGGCCATGCGCTGACGGTGTTCAACCGCAATCCCGCCAAGGCCCGGCCGCTGGCCGATGCCGGCGCCGCGCTGGCCGCGGACATCGGCGGGCTGGTGCGCGCCAGCGACTGCGTGTTCCTGTGCCTGAGCGACACCGCCGCGGTCGAGCAGGTGGTGTTCGGCGAGGGCGGCGTGGCCTCGGCCGGGCGGCCGGGCCAGCTGCTGGTGGACCTCTCGACCATCCATCCCGAGGCCACGCGCGCGATGGCCGCGCGCCTGCGCGCGCAGTGCGGCATGGGCTGGGTCGACGCGCCCGTCTCCGGCGGCCCGGCCGGCGCTTGCGCCGGCACGCTGGCGGTGATGGCCGGCGGCACGCCGGAGGACGTGGCGCGCGCGCAGCCGCTGCTGATGGCCTTCGCCGGGCGCGTCACGCACATGGGCCCGAGCGGCTGCGGCATGGCGATGAAGGCCTGCAACCAGATGATGAGCTTCGGCAGCGCCGCGGTGATCGCCGAGACGCTGCACCTGGCGGCGCGCTTCGGCATCGACCCGGCGCTGGTGCCGCAGGCGGTGCAGGGCGGCTTCGCCGATTCGGCGGTGCTGCGCCACTACGCGCCGCAGATGATCGAGGGCCGGCTGTCGGGCAACGGCCGCACCGCGATGAAGGACCTGGACATCGCGCTCGACCTGGCGCGTGCGCAGGGCTGCGCGGTGCCCATGACCAGCCTGGTTGCGTCGATGTTCCGCCTGGTGCTGGCGCAAGGCTTCGAGCAGGGCGGCATGGCCACGCCGATGCGGCTGTACGCGCAAGGCCCGCTGGTGGCGAGCGAGGTTCGCTCATGAGCCGCGACGCACCTTTGCAGGACGCCGTGCCCGCCGAAGTGGACGTGGTGGTCGCCGGCACCGGCGCCGGCGGCATGGCCGCCGCGGTGGCCGCGCGCAAGTTGGGGCTGGAGGTGCTGCTGCTGGAGAAGGAGCCCTTCTACGGCGGCACCACGGCCCGCTCGGGCGGCGTGCTGTGGATCCCGAACAACCCGATCTCGGCCTTCCGCCCCGAGCCCGACTCGCTCGACGCCGCGCGCGCCTACCTGCGCCACGAGTGCGGGGACCGCTACGACAGCGAGCGCGTCGAGGCCTTCCTGGCGCACGGCCCGCGGATGGTGGACTTCTTCGTGAAGGAGACCGCCGTGCAGCTGGTGCCGCTGCCCGAGTACCCCGACTACCATGCCGAGAGCCCGGGCGGCCGCACGGCCGGCCGCTCCATCATGGCCGCGCCCTTCGATGCGCGCGCGCTGGGCGAGCACGTGCGCGGCCTGCGCCCACCGCTGCGCGAGATCACCTTCGTCGGGATGATGTTCAACTCCAGCGCGGAGATCTCGCACTTCTTCAACGTCACGCGCTCGCTGCGCTCGGCCGCCTACGTGGCGCGGCGCCTGTGCACGCATGCCTTCGAGATGCTCACCCACGGCCGCGCGATGCGCCTGACCAACGGCAACGCCCTGGCCGCCCGGCTGGCGCGCACCGTGTTCGACCTGGGCATCCCCATGTGGCTGTCCTCGCCGCTGGCCGCGCTGCACCGCGACGAGGGCGGCGCGGTGCGCGCCGTGAGCGTGCAGCGCCCGGACGGCAGCACCGTGCGCATCGGCGTGCGCGCCGGCGTGGTGCTGGCCGCGGGCGGCTTCCCGCAGGACCCGCAGCGCCGCGCGCAGCTGTTCCCGCACGCGCCCACCGGCCGCGAGCACCACTCGCCGGCGCCGCCGGGCAACACCGGCGACGGCCTGCGGCTGGGCGAGTCCGTCGGCGCCGAGGTCGTGCGCGACCTGCCCAGCGCGGCGGCGTGGATCCCGGTGTCGCTGGTGCCGCGCGGCGACGGCGAGCCCGGCGTGTTCCCCCACCTGATCGACCGCTACAAGCCCGGCGTGATCGCGGTCAACCGGCAGGGCCGGCGCTTCGCCAACGAGTCGGACTCGTACCACGACGTCGGGCAACAGATGCTGCGCGCCTGCGGCGAGGGCGGGCCGGTCGAGGCCTGGCTGATCGCCGACCACCCGACCCTGCGCCGCTACGGGCTCGGCCACGCCAAGCCCTTCCCGCTGCCGCTCGGGCCGTACCTGCGCTCGGACTACCTGCTGCGCGGCGCCACGCTGGCCGAGCTGGCGGCGCGGGCCGGCATCGACGCGCGGCAGCTGGAGCGCACGGTGGCCGACTACAACGTCGGCGCGCGCGAGGGCCAGGACCCGCAGTTCCGCCGCGGCTGGCGCGTCTACAACCGCTTCCTCGGCGACCGCACGCACCGGCCCAACCCGTGCGTGGCGCCGGTCGAGCGCGGCCCCTTCTATGCGGTGAAGATCGTGATGGGCGACTTGGGCACCTTCGCCGGCCTGCGCACCGACGCCCACGCGCGCGTGCTCGATGCGCAGGGCGCGCCGATAGAGGGCCTGTTCGCGGCCGGCAACGACAACGCCAGCGTGATGGGCGGCGGCTACCCGGGCGGCGGCATCACGCTCGGGCCGGCGATGACCTTCGGCTTCATCGCCGCGGAGTACATGGCCGGCCGCGCGGCGGCCGGGGCGCTCAGTCCATCGTGATGTGGTTGTCCCTGGCGACCTTGCCCCACAGGGCGTGGTCGCTGCGGATGATCTCGCCCAGCTCCCGTTCGCCGCCCTGGGCGACCACGTAGACGGTGCGGAACTTCTGCTGGATGTCCGGCTGCGCCAGCACCTGCGCGACCGCGCCGCCGAGCCGCTCCACGATCGGCGCCGGCGTGCCGGCGGGCGCGACCAGCCCGAACCAGGTCTGGGTGTCGTAGCCGGGCACTGCCTCGGCAATGCTCGGCACGTCGGGCAGCAGCGGGCTGCGCTTCGCGGTGGACACGCCGAGCAGGCGCATCCGGCCCTCCTTCACGAAGCCGGCCGTGGCGGAGGAAGGCGTGGACAGCATGTACTTGGTCTGGCCCGCGAGCAGCGCCTGCGCCGCCGGGCCGGCGCCGGGGTAGGGCACCATCACCATCTTGCGGATGCCGGCGGCCTCGTGGAAGGCCTCCATCGCGAGCTGGCCGACGCCGCCGAGCGCCGAGGCGCCCCACTCGAGCTGCCCGGGGTGCTCGCGCGCCTGCTTCACGAACCCGGCGAGCGTGGGCGGCATCGACGGATGCGTCATCAGCACCATCGGCGAGGTGCCCAGCAGCGAGACCGGCACGAAGTCCTTGAGGGCGTCGTAGCTCGGCTTGCGCTGCACCAGCGGCACCGTCACCAGGCCGCTGCCGTGCAGCAGGAAGGTGTAGCCGTCGGCCGGCTGCTGCGCCACGTACTGCGAGGCGATCGCGCCGCCCGCGCCGGGCTTGTATTCCATCACCACCGGCTGGCCCAGCAGCTTCTGCAGCGGGTCCTGGATGTAGCGGCCGAGCACGTCGTTGGTGCCGCCGGCCGCGGCCGGTACGATGAAGCGGATGGGACGCTGCGGCCAGGTGTCCTGCGCGAACGAGGGGCGTGCCAGCGCGCCGAACGCGGCGCCTGCGGCGAGCAGGGTTCGTCGTTTCATGGTGGGTGTCTCCTGTGGACCCGCGATGATGCGCTGTCGGCGTAGAAATGTCCATAGGTCTTACCAAAAGACATTTCCACCTCTATCATCGCGCCCATGAATTCGCAGGGACCGCTCGCCGGCATCCGCGTGATCGAGATGGCCGGCCTCGCGCCCGGGCCCTTCGCCGCGATGATGCTGGCCGACATGGGGGCGCAGGTGCTGCGCGTGGACCGCCCGCAGCCGGCCGCGCGGCCGATGCCGCAGCGCTTCTGGTTCACCGACCGCAACCGCCGCTCGATCGCCGTCGACCTCAAGTCGACCGAAGGCGTGGCGCTGCTGCTGCGGCTGGTGGGCGAGGCCGACGCGCTGATCGAGGGCTTCCGCCCCGGCGTGATGGAGCGGCTGGGCCTGGGCCCCGACGCCTGCCTGGCGCGCAACCCGCGGCTGGTGTACGGCCGCATGACGGGCTGGGGCCAGGAGGGGCCGCTGGCCCAGGCGCCCGGCCACGACATCAACTACATCGCGCTGGCCGGCGCGCTGGACGCCATCGGCCCGGCCGACGGCGCGCCGGTGGTGCCGCTGAACCTGGTCGGCGACTTCGGAGGCGGCGGCATGTACCTGGCGTTCGGGCTGGCCTGCGGTCTGCTGGAGGCGGCGCGCAGCGGCCGGGGGCAGGTGATCGACGCCGCGATGGTCGACGGCGCCGCCTCGCTCATGACCTACTTCTACGGCTACCTCGCCGGCGGCAAGTGGCCCGGCCGCGGGCGCGCCACCACCGGCGGCGCGGCGCCGCACTACGGCGTGTACCGCACCCGGGACGACCGTTACCTCACGCTCGGCGCCGCCGAGCCGAAGTTCTACGCGAACCTGCTGCGCGCCCTGGGCCTGGACGCCGAGGCGCTGCCCTCGCGCGACGACCCGGCCCACTGGCCGGCGCTGCGCGAGCGCATCGCGGCGGTGATCCGCACGCGCACGCGGGCCGAATGGGATGCGCTGCTGGCGCAGGCCGACATCTGCTACGCGCCCGTGCTCGACATGCGGGAGGCCGCGGCGCATCCGCACAACGCGGCACGCGGCACCTTCGTGGAGGTCGACGGCCACGTGCAGCCCGCGCCCGCGCCGCGCTTCTCGCGCACGCCGGCCGCGGTGCCGCGCGCCGGCGTCGCGCCGGGCGTGGACGCGCGGGCCGCGCTGGCGGGCTGGGGCCTGGCCGAGGGCGAGATCGATGCGCTGGTGGCGCAGGGCGTCATCGCCTGAGGGGGCCGCGGCTGCATTCCGCCGGCCGCGGAGCAGGCCATGCCAGTGCACCCGCGGGGCCGGCTTTGCCGGACCGCCGGGTGCGCCCCTTGAGGGGGATGGGACTTCCACACGCAGTAAGGAAGTCCAAACGGGGTGGGTTCATCTCATGCATCGGGCCAGGCCGGCGTCGCCTGCCGCTGGCCCATCAGGGCGGGCGGCTGCGCCGCGTCGACGGGGTCGATGCGCAGGCGGGTGAGGCGCAGGAAGCAGATCTTCCACGCGCCGCTGTCGAGCCGGTATTCCTCCTCGTAGTGGCCGTAGCCCCGGAAGCCGCGGCTGCCGGGCGTCTCCCTGGCGCTGCTGCCGTCGGTCCATTCCACGTAGTCCTCCATCGCCCAGGTCACGCGCGCGTGGGCGTCGGAGAGGAAGCGGATCTCCGGCATGTGGCAGTGGTGCACGGAGATGGTGGGCGCGAGCCGCGTGGACACGCCCTTCACGAAGGTGGCCACGTCCGCGCCTGCGGGTGCCGAGCCCAGGCCCTCGAAGCGGCAGTCGGCCGTGAACAGCGAGGGCAGGCGCTCCCACTGCTTGGTGTCGATGAAGCGGCAGTAGCGCGCCTTGGTCTCGGCAATGGCCTGCGCGGCCAGCAGGCCCTGCACGCCGGACGGGAGGGCGGAAGTCATGGGCGTCTCCAGGTTGACGGCGGAATGATTGAATTTATAATGGTCATACCAATGATACACGGCCTCGCGCCGCCTGCCATGTTCGACAGACTCGAAGCCGATTTCCCGGCACACACCCCGCGCCCCGCCGATGCGCCCAAGGCCCTCGAAGGCGTGCGCGTGATCGACTTCAGCCACTTCCTCGCCGGCCCCTTCGCCACGATGATCATGGGCGACATGGGCGCCGACGTGATCAAGGTCGAATCGCCCGGCCGCGGCGACGAGTTCCGCCACTACCCGCCGGTGCCGGAGGAGACGCCCGCGCAGGGCGCCCCCTACGTCTGGAGCAACCGCAACAAGCGCAGCCTGGCGCTCAACCTCAAGAGCCCGGAGGCGGTCGCGGTGATCCGCGAGCTGATCGCGCAGGCCGATGTGGTGTGCGAGAACTTCTCCACCGGCGTGATGGAGCGCTTCGGGCTGGACTACGCGTCGGTGCGCGAGATCAACCCGAAGATCATCTACTGCTCGGTCTCGGCCTATGGCCGCGAGGGCGCGTTCAAGGACCGCCTGGGCTTCGACCCGATCGCACAGGCCGAGAGCGGCTTCATCTCGATGAACGGCTACAGCGACCGCCAGGGCGTGCGCACCCTGTCGCCGGTGGTGGACATCAGCACGGCCATGATGGCCTGCAACGCGATCCTGGGCGCGCTGCTGGCGCGCGGGCGCACGGGCCAGGGCCAGCACATCGAGATCGCGCTGTTCGACAACGCCGTGCTCATGACGGGCTACGCGGCCATGCAGCACATGTACACCGGCGCCGTGCCGCAGCGCCACGGCAACACCAGCCCCGACACCTGCCCCTCCGGCGTGTTCATGAGCCAGGACAAGCCCTTCTACATCAACTGCGGCAACGACAAGATCTTCCATCGCCTGGCCGCGCAGGTGCTGGAGCGGCCCGACCTGGCCGACGACCCGGTGTACTCGGACCGCAACGGCCGCATGGCCCGCCGCGACGAGATCTTCCGGCTGCTCGAGGAACTGTTCGCGCAGTACCCCTGGTCGTACTGGCAGCCGCGCATGCGCGCCGCGCAGATCCCCTGCGGCGAGGTGCGCAACGTCGGCGACGCGCTGCGCTCGCCCGAGGCGCGTGAGCGGCGGCTGGTCAGCCGCGTGGCGCACCCGGTGCTCGGCTGGATCCCGAACGTGCGCCTGCCGATCCTGTACTCGGGCACGCCGCTGGCCGATCCGCAGCCCGCGCCGGCCGTCGGCCAGCACACCGATGAGGTGCTGGCGCAGGTGCTGGGCTACGACGCGCCGCGCATCGCCGCGCTGCGCGAGGCCGGCGCGCTCGACGCGCCGACGCCGCGCCGGCCGTACCCGGCCGCCACCGAGGTCACGCCCGGATGAGGGAACTTCCGCCCCCGGCGCCGCGCACCCTGCTGCACACGCGGCAGGTGCAGTGCACGGGCTGGGAGCGCGAGGACGGCCTGTTCGACATCGAGGGGCGCATGAGCGACGTGCGCACGCTCGACCAGGACGGCGCGCGCGGCAACGTGCCGCGTCGCGCGGGCGAGCCAGTGCACCTGATGTCGTTGCGCATCACGGTGGACGCGCAGCTTCGCATCGTCGCGGCGCAGGCCTGCTCGCACCAGGTGCCCTTCGACGACTGCACGCGCATCAACGACGCCTACGAGCGCCTGGTCGGGCTGCAGATCAAGGGCGGCTTCGGCAAGGCGGTGAAGGATCTGTTCGCCGGCGAGCAGGGCTGCACCCACCTGACCGAGCTGCTGGGGCCGATGGCGACGACCGCCTTCCAGACCCTCGGCCCGGCGCTGGAGCGCCGCCGCGTGGCGCGCGGCGAGCCGCTGGAGGACCCGGCCAGCCGGCGGCGCCTGCAGGACAGTTGCTACGGCCTGCGCGCCGGCGGCCACGCGGCCGTCGTGCGCTGGGGCGCGCGGGACGGCCGCTGAGGCCGCGCGGCCCCGCTTCCCTATTCGGGCTGCACGCCCTTGGCCACCAGCAGCGCCTGGAAGCGGGCGCCCTCGCGGTCGACCAGCGCGCGGAACGCCTCGGGCGTGCTGTACTTGGGCTCGTTGCCCGACTTCTGCAGCGCGGTGCGCAGCTCCGGGTCGTCCAGCGCCGTCTTCATCGCGGCGTTGAGCTTGCGCACCACGGGATCGGGCGTGCCGGGCGGCGCCACCAGGCCGAAGAACACCTCGGTCGTCATGCCGGGGAAGCCCTGCTCGGCCATGGTCGGCACGTCGGGCAGTTGCTTCTCGCGCTGCGGCCCGGTGACCGCCAGCGCCTTGAGCTTGCCCGAGCGCACCAGCGGGATGTTGGAGGACAGCGCGTCGAACAGGAAGTGCACGTTGCCGCCCAGGATGGCGGCGGCCGATTCCGCGCCGCCCTTGAAGGGCACGTGCAGCGCGTCGAAGCCGCCCTCGGCCTTCAGCAGCTCCGCCAGCAGGTGCAGGCTGCCGTTCACGCCGTTGGAGCCGAAGCTCAGCTTGCCCGGGTTCGCCTTGCCGTAGGCCACCAGCTCCTTCACGTTGTTCACGCCCAGGGCGGGCGAGGCCACGAGGATGAAGCCCGAGCTCGTCGCCTGGCTCACCGGGATCAGCGTCTTCACGTCGTAGCCCGGGTTCTTGTACAGGTAGGGCGAGATCGCCATGACGCTGTTGCCCACCCACACCAGCGTGTGGCCGTCGGCCGGCGAGCGCACGGTCTGCGCCACCGACATCGTGCCCGACGCGCCGGGCTTGTTCTCGATCACGACCGGCTGGCCGAGCAGCTTGGCCAGCTTGTCGCCGACCAGCCGCGCCGTGATGTCGGTGCTGCCACCGGCGCCGGCGCCCACCAGGATGTGGATCGGCTTGGAGGGGAAGGGCTCCTGCGCCCGGCCCGGGCGGGCGAGCGCCAGGGCGCCCAGGCCCAGGCCTGCGGCCGCGACGAAGCGGCGGCGTGCGTGCGAAGAGAGGGTGTCGTCATGCATGGGGTGTCTCCGTCAACGAAAAGGGGGCGGGCCGGCGCGCCGCGCGGGACGAGCGGCTCCCGCGGGCGGTGCCTTAGAAAAGGCCATGAGTATATTGGTCAGACCATTAATGAAGATTCGTGTTTTCCCGACGCGTCAGCGCCCGAAGGCGCCGGCGCTGCGCAGCGCCTCGATCCGCGCGGCGTCGTGGCCGAGCACCTCGGCCAGCACCGCCTCCGTGTGCTCGCCCAGGCGCGGCGCGGCCACGGGTGCGGCCAGCGGCGTGGCGCTCAGGTGCATCGGCAGGGCGATGTCGGGCACCGACCCCGCCGTGGGGTGCGGGATGTCGCGCACGATGCCGCGCGCGCGGACCTCGCCGGAGGCCAGCGCCTCGGGCAGCGAGCGCACCGCGCCGGCCGGGATGCCGGCTTTGCGCAAGCGGGCCAGCCAGTGCGCGCGCGTGTCGGTGGCGAACAGGCCGGCCAGCACGGCGATGACCTCGTCGCGCCGGGCCAGCCGCCCGTCGATGGTCTGCAGGCCCGGGTCGTCGGCCACCTGCGGCATGCCGGCCACCTGGAGGAACAGGCGCCGGAACAGCGAGGTGCTGGTGCAGGTGATGAACAGCGGCTCGTCGGCGGTGGCGAACACGCCGCTGGGCACCGCGTCGTTGCTGGTGTTGCCGTTGCGCCGCGGCACCTTGGCGCTGAACAGGTATTGCATCGACATGAAGCCCGTCATGAGCATGGCGGTGTCGAACAGCGGCACGTCGACGTGCTGGCCGCGCCCGGTGCGCTGGCGCGCCGCCAGCGCCAGCAGGATGGCGTTGCCCGCCACCAGCGCGGTGGAGATGTCGATCACCGCGGGCCCGGTGCGCACGCCCTCGCGGTCGGCGTGGCCGGTGAGCGACATGAAGCCGCTCTCGGCCTGCATGATGGTGTCGAAGCCGGGGCGGTCTGCCAGCTCGCCGCTGCGGCCGAAGGCCGACACCGAGCGATACACCAGCGACGGGCGGCGCGCGGCGAGCGTCTCGTAGTCCAGCCCGTACTGCGCCATCACGCCGGTGGAGAAGTTCTCCACCAGCACGTCGGCCCGGTCGACCAGCGCCTGCGCGACCTCGCGCCCCTCGGGCGTCTTCAGGTCGAGCGTGACCGAGCGCTTGCTGCGGTTGCACCAGAGGAAGCTCGCGCCCTGGCCGTCGAGCGAGGCCTCGGCCGGCGCGAACCAGCGCTGGTCGTCGCCCCGCGGCTTCTCGATCTTGATGACGTCGGCGCCGGCGTCCGCGAGGATCATGGTCGCCAGCGGGCCGGCGACGAAGTGCGTGAAGTCGATGACGCGCAGGCCGGCCAGCGGGGTGTTGTCGGGTCGGGTGGGGTGCATGGCTCAGGTGCCCGTGAAGCGGGGCGTGCGTTTCTGGGCGAAGGCCTCCAGGCCCTCGCGGCGGTCATTGGCGTGGGCGTGCGCCTCCAGCATGGCGCGCTCGGCGCGCAGCGCCACCGGCAGCGGCTGTTCCAGGCTGTCGCCGAGCAGCTGCTTCATGCGGCGCAGGCCCAGCGGGCTCTTGTCGGCCAGCTGCGCGCACCAGGCCACTACGGCGGCCTCCAGCGCGTCGGCCGGAACGACCTCGTGGACCAGCCCCCAGCCGGCCAGGGTGTCGGCCGGCAGCTGCTGCGCGGTGAACATCATCTGCTTGGCGCGCGCCACGCCGATGCGGCGCGGCAGCCGGGCGGTGGCGCCCCAGCCCGGCAGCAGGCCGAGCTTCGCGTGGGCATCGCCGAAGCGCGCCTCGCGCGCGGCGACCACGAGGTCACACGCCAGCACCAGCTCCAGCCCGCCGGCGAGCGCCAGGCCGTTGACGGCGGCGATCACCGGCAGCGGGAAGGCCTCGATGCGCTGCAGCAGCGCGTGGGCGGCGTCGGCGAAGTCGCGCGCGGCGGCCTCGCCGAGCCCGCGCACGGACAGCAGGTCGGCGCCGGCGCAGAAGGCGCGGCCGCGGCCGGTGAGGACGACGCTGCGCAACGCGGCGTCGCGGGCGACGATGTCGAGCGCCGCGTCCAGCTCCTCGAGCATCCGGGGGCTCACGCTGTTCATCGCCTGCGGGCGGTCCAGCACGAGCCATGCGGCGGTGCCGCGCACGTCGAACTGCAGGGTCTCGAAGGCGTGGGTCGGTGTGGCGGGCATGGGTCGGCGCCGATTGACATTCGTTTGGGCCATCCATAATAATGGTCTAACCATTCAATGCAAGTGTGACGACCCGCGAATGACTGCCCTTCCCGCCGAGATGCTGGACGCCCTCCTGGCGCAGCGCCACAGCTGCCGCGCCTTCCTGCCGCGCCCTGTCGAGCGCGCCACCATCGAGTCGATCCTGCGCACCGCCCAGCGCGCGGGCTCGTGGTGCAACTCGCAGGCCTGGCAGGTGAGCATCGCCTCCGGCGCCGCCGCCGAACGGCTGCGCGAGCGCCTGGTCGCGGCGCAGCAGGGCGGCGGCGAGGCGGCCAGCGACTTCCCCTTTCCCGCCGAGTACACCGGCCGCTACCTGGAGCGGCGGCGCGAATGCGGCTTCCAGCTGTACCAGTCGGTGGGCGTGGAGCGCGGCGACAAGGAAGGCTACGCGCGCCAGACGCTGGAGAACTTCCGCCTGTTCGGCGCGCCGCACGTGGCGGTGCTCACCAGCGACCCGGGCCTGGGCGTGTACGGCGCGGTGGACGTCGGCGGCTACGTGCAGGTGCTGCTGCTGTCGATGCAGGCGCACGGCGTGGCCTCGATCGCGCAAGCGGCGCTGGCGCGCCACAGCGCGCTGGTCAAGCGCGAGCTGGGCATCCCGGCCGAGCGCCTGATGGTGTGCGCCGTGTCCTTCGGCTACGAGGACGCGCAGCACGCCGCCAACCAATTCCGCACCCGCCGCGCCGGCCTCGACGAGGTGGCGAGCTTCGTGGACGACTGATGAAGACACTCGCAGACCGCAGCATCGCCATCGTCGGCTATGCAGAAACCAAGCTGGTGCGCCGCAGCGGGCGCACCGCGCTGTCGCTGGCCGGCGAGGCCGTGGACAGCCTGCTGGCGCAGACCGGCGTCGAGCGCTCGCGCATCGACGGCTTCGCCACCACGCTGGCGATGAGCGAGGGCGGCAACCCGTTCTACAGCAACCTGCTGGCCGAGGGCCTGGGCCTGTCCGTCACCTGGTGCCAGGCCACCGAGATCGGCGGCGCCTCCTCCGGCGGCAACATCGCGCGCGCGGCGGCGGCCATCCAGGCCGGCCTGTGCGACATCGTGCTGTGCCTCGCCTCGGACGCGGTGTCCACCGTCGACCGCTCGGTGCAGTCGGGCCACCGCACGGAATACTGCGACCCGGCCGGCTACGCCGGGCCGCTGTCGGCCTTCGCGCTGCTGTCGAACGTGTACGACCGGCGCCACGGCCTGCCGCACGACGCGCTGGCCCGGCTGGCGGTCACGCAGCGCGAAGGGGCGCTGCTCAACGAGAACGCCTGCGAGGTGCTGCGCCGGCCGCTGACCGAGCGCGACTACCTCGACTCGAAGATCGTGTCGGACCCGCTGCGCATCCTCGACTGCGTGATGCGCTGCGACGGCGCCAGCGCGGTGCTGGTGATGTCCACCCGCCGCGCGCGCGAGATGGGCTTCCGGAAGCTGGTGCACCCCGTCGCCTACGCCGAGCGCATCAACTTCGACCCGCCCGAGGCCTGCGGCGACATGCTGCGCACCGGCTTCACCGACGTGGGCCCGCGCGCCTTCGGCGCCGTCGGCTGGAAGCCCTCGGACGTGAAGATGCTGCACTGGTACGACGACTTCCTGATCGCGCTGATCCTGCAGCTGGAGCAGACCGGCTTCTGCGGCCCCGGCGAGGGCGGTGCCTTCGTCATGGCGCACGACATGACCTGGCACGGCGACCTGCCGCTGAACACCGGCGGCGGCCAGATCTCGGCCGGCCAGCCCGGCCTGGCCGGCGGCGGCGTCAACCTGGTGGAGTGCCTGCGCCAGATGTTCGGCGAGGCGGGCGCGCGCCAGGTGCGCGACGCGAGCAACGCCATGCTGTCCGGCATCGGCGTGATCCAGTACGCCCGCACCTGGGGCACGAGCACCGTGATGCTGCTGGAGCGAAGCCAATGAGCACCCCCCATCCGCTGCCCGACGTGGGCGCGCCCTTCGTCGAAGGCCTGCGCGAAGGCCGCCTGATGCTGCAGTTCGACCGCGCCAGCGGCCGGGCGCAGTTCTACCCGCGTCCGCAGAGCCTGTACGGCGAGGCCGGCGTCGAATGGCGCGAGGCCAGCGGCCGCGGCGCGATCTTCGCGCTCACCCTGAGCCGCGTCGCGCCGCCGCAGTTGGCCGGCGCGGCGCCGTACCCGCTGGCGCTGGTGCAGCTGGTCGAGGGCCCGCGCATGCTCGCCCGCGTGAATGCGCCCTACGAGCGGCTGGCCGTCGGCCAGGCCGTGGAGGTGGACTGGAGCCACCCCGACTCGCGGCGCGCCTTCCCGGTGTTCAGGCCCTCGGACTGAGCGCCGCCGCCTTCTTCCTTCAAACCACGAATCCAGGAGACAACCCATGATGTTCCGACGCCACTGGCTGGCTGCGTCGGCGCTCGCGCTCTCGGCGCTGGCGCTGGGCAGCGCACAGGCCGACACCTTCCCGAGCCGCCCGATCAGGATCGTCGTGCCCTTCGCCGCGGGCGGCACGGGCGACGTGCTGATCCGCTCGCTGCAGGAGCCGCTGCAGCGCCACCTGGGCCAGCCCATCGTGGTCGAGAACCGGCTCGGCGCCAGCGGCTCGATGGGCACCATGCACGTCAAGAACTCGCCCCCCGACGGCTACACGCTGCTGCAGGTGGGCAACTCCACCGTGACCACGCCGATGCTGCAGAAGACGGCCAACTACGACTCGCAGAAGGATCTGACGCCGGTCGGCCTGATCGCCACCACGCCGATGGTGTTCCTGGTCAACCCGGTGGTGCCGGCCACCGACCTGCGGCAGTTCATCGACCACGCGCGCGCCCACCCCGGCAAGCTGGAGTTCTCCTCCGCGGGGCGCGGCTCGCTCGCGCACCTGGCGACCGAGTCCTTCAACCAGGCCGCAGGGCTGAAGATGGTGTTCGTGCCCTACCAGGGCGCGGCGCAGGCGGTCAACGCGGTGCTGGCCGGCGACGTGAAGGTGGCGCTGACCACGCCCTCGGACGCCATCAACGCCTTCGTCAGCTCGGGCCGCCTGCGCATGCTGGCGGTGTCGAGCGAGAAGCGCAGCCCGCTGCTGCCCGACGTGCCGGCCATCGCCGAGACGCTGCCGGGCTTCGCGGTCAACGCCTTCTTCGGCCTGTCGGCGCCGGCCGGCACGCCTCCGGAAGTGATCGCGAAGCTCAACGACGCGCTGAACAAGGCGGTGGCCGAGCCGGCGATGCAGGCCAAGCTCAAGGCGCTGGGCATGTTCCCGCGGCCGAGCGACGCGGCGCGCTTCGGCGAGATGATGACGCGCGACCACGCGCTGTGGACGGGCGTGATCGCCAAGGCCGGCATCGAAGCGGAGTGAAGCTATGAGCAGCAGCTTCCTCGACGACTACTCGCCCGAACGCATCGCCGACCGCATGCAGATCCAGGACTGCATGTACCGCTGGTGCCGGGCCGTGGACCGGCTCGACTTCAGCGGCATCCGCGACGTGTTCCACCCCGATGCGACCGACATGCACGGCGCCTTCGACGGGCCTGTGGACGGCCTGGTCGAATGGATCCGCGAGCGCCATGCGGCGATCCCGTTCTCGATGCACGCGGTGAGCAACCTGCTGATCGAGTTCGCCGGCCCCGACCTCGCCCTGGTCGAGACCTACGTGCGCACCACGCAGCGCTACCCGGCCGAGGCGCGCGCCGCGCTCGACCAACTCGCCGGCGGCAGGGCCGGCGCCGAGGGCGGCGGCATGGACCTGATGACCTGCTCGCGCTATGTCGACCGATTCGAGCGGCGCGAGGACCGCCGCTGGCGCATCGCGCGGCGCACGCTGGTGGCCGACTGGAAGCAGTTCGTGCCGGTGCCGGCCGGCCAGCCGAACCCGCCGGCCTCGCAGCGCACCGGCCGCCGCGACCAGGACGACTTCGTCTTCCAGGAACGCCGGGAACTGGGGATCCGATGATGGACCGCAAGACCTTCCTCCACTGCGCGCTCGGCGCGCTGGCCGCCGGCGGCGCATGGCCCGCGTTCGCCGCCTATCCCGACAAGCCGATCACCCTGATCGTGCCCTACGCGCCGGGCGGCATGGGCACCACCTTCGGCAACATCGTGAGCGAAGCGCTGTCGCCGGCGCTCGGCGAGCGCGTCGTGGTCGACTACAAGCCCGGCGCCAACGGCGCGCTGGGCGCCGGCTACGTGGCCAAGGCCGCGCCGGACGGCTACACGCTGCTGATGTCCGTGAACAGCACCATGGCGATCAACCCGCACCTGTACACGAAGCTGCCCTTCGACCCGCTCAAGGACTTCGTGCCGGTGTCGATGATCTTCACCAACGCGAACGTGCTGGTGGTCAACGCATCGAGCCCGGTGCGCTCGGTCAAGGACCTGGTGGCCTACGCGAAGGAGAACCCGGGCAAGGTCAACTACGGCTCGGCCGGCAACGGCTCCACGCCGCACCTGTCGGGCGAGATGTTCCGCCAGCTCACCGGCGCGCCGGTGGTGCACGTGCCCTACCGCGGCAGCGGCCCGGCCATCGTCGACCTGCTCGCCGGCCAGCTCGACTTCCTGTTCGTCGACACCTCGGTGCTGACGCAGGTGCGTGCGGGCAAGCTGCGCGCGCTGGCCGTCACCGGGCGCAAGCGCCTGGGCGTGGCGCCCGAGCTGCCGACGATGGAGGAGGAAGGCGTCAAGGGCTTCCGGGTCGACACCTGGTACAGCCTGTGCGCGCCGGCGGGCACGCCGCCGGAGGCGGTGAAGCGGCTGAACACCGAGATCGCCAGGATGCTGGCCGACCCCGCGGTGCGCCAGCGCATGCGCGACGTCGGCGTGGACCCGGCCGAGGACACCAGCGCCGCCTACCTGCGCAGGACGATCGAGGACGACAGCGCGCGCTGGAAGAAGTTCATCCAGGCCGCCGGCATCCGCCTCGATTGATACTGAATTGCGTTCAATCGAAAAGAACCGTTCGGGCTGAGCTTGGCCTGTCCTGAGCCTGTCGAAGGATCGAAGCCTCGCGCGGCGCTTCGACAGGCTCAGCGTGAACGGATTGATATTGTTGGACGCGCTTCCGCATGCGGTGGCGCGGGCCGGCTTCAGATCACGCCGTCCCGCTCGAAGCCACGGATCTCGGCCCCGGTGTAGCCCAGCAGCTCGCCCAGCACGTACTCGTTGTCCTCGCCGTACACCGGCGCGCCGCGCTGCGGCAGGCCGCCCACGTGGCTGGGCGTGCGTGACAGCCGCGCCGGCAGCTCGGTGATCGGCCAGGTGCCGATGCGCGGCGCCGTCACTTCCGTGAGCCAGCCTTGGTGCGCGAGCTGCGGGTCGCGCTCGCAGCGGTCCTCCGCCGTCTGGCACACGCCGGCGGCCACGCCCGCCGCCTGCAGCAGCGCCATGCAGGCGTAGCGCTCCTGCGTCGAGGTCCAGCGCTCGACCGCCTCGTCCAGCGCGTCCTGGTTCGCCAGACGCGCGTCCAGCGTGGCGAAGCGCGCGTCCGCCGCCCAGTCCGGCTGCGCGGCCGCGCGCACCAGTGCCTGCCAGTCGTCCTCGCCGAAGCAGGCGATGGCGATCCAGCAGTCCTCGCCGGCGCAGCGGTAGGCGCCGTGCGGCGCGGCGCGCAGGTAGGGCGAGCGATTGCCGGTGCGCGCGAAGGCGCGCCCGTGCAGCGCCCATTCGAGGCACTGCACGCCGGTGAGCATCAGGCCGGACTCGCACTGCGAGGCGTCGATCCACTGGCCCTCGCCGGTGCGTTCGCGGTGCAGCAGGCCGGCCAGGATCGCCTGCGCGAAGCCGTAGGCGCCCATCCAGTCCAGGTACGAGTAACCCCAGCCGGCCGGCGGCGCCGGCTCGGGCAGGCCCGACATCTCGCTGATGCCGGTGAAGGCCGCGGCGATCGGCCCCACCGTGCGCATGCGCCCGTAGCGCCCCTGCGCGCCCATGCCCGACTGCTGCACGTAGACGATGTCCGGCCGGATCGCGCGCAGCGCCTCGTAGCCCAGGCCCCAGCGCTCCATCACGCCGGGCGAGAAGCCCTCGGCCACCACGTCGCACACGCGCACCAGCCGCCGCGCGATCTCCAGCCCGCGCGGGTCGCGGATGTTCAGCGACAGGCCGCGCTTGCCCGCGTTCTTGTGGTTGTAGTGGCCGCCCTGGGCCGGGTCGTCCACGCCCGGCAGCGGGCCGGTGGCGCGGCGCCGCGCCTCGCGCCCGCCGGCCGGCGCCATCGCGCCCAGGCGGCTGTCGAGGTTGTCCTTCCACTCGACCTTGATGCACTCGGCGCCCAGCGCCGTGACCATGCGCGTGCCGCCGGCCGAGGCCAGGAACCACGAGAAGTCGAGGACGCGCACGCCTTGCAGCGCGAACGGCCGGCCGCGCGCCGACAGGCGCGGCGCCGCGGCGGCCGGTCGCGGCCTGGCGGG